>NZ_JBIUCF010000057.1:0-92599 GCF_044593615.1 Nonomuraea sp. NPDC051941 | reverse complement strand
TCCACGAGCCATAGCGGACCGACGTCGGCGGGCAGCACACCCCCCGATTCTCATCCACGCGAGCACGCCCGAAGGGCGGATCTGGATCTAATGGCCGGACGAGGCAAGGGGGAAGGTGGTGCGCCCTTCCCCGGTGCGCGGCTCCGCCTGCCAGAAGAGGCGGTGGATCTCCGCGGCGTTGGTCAGCGGGTGATGCTGGAACGTTCCGGCCTGGCGGACGTGCTTCCCGCGGGCCGAGATGGCCAGACTGATGGACAGGGGTGCGACGAGGGCGCTGCCGTATCGCAGCCACTCCTCAGCCTTGTCGGTACGTCCGGCGGCGCGGTAGTCGCGGGCCACTCGCCGGCAGATGTCCGCCGGGATGGTGCCGAAGAAGTAGTCACCGTGACAGGGAACCGGCCCGATGGCGATCTCGGGCAGAACCTGCCGGACCCGCTGCAGGAGCTGATTGCCCTCATGGAGGGCGTTCCGGTTCACCAGCAGAATGCCCAGCTGCAGGTTGGCCCGGGCGTATCGGTCGGCGCAGGGACCCGCGACACAGAGCGCGTCCGCGGCCTCCCACAGCGCCGCGCCGCGAGGGCCGAACCAGTCGCGCATGCGCTCGTGGGTGAGGCTCTTCTTCTCGCCGATGGCGGTCAGCGCCGCGTAGGTGGCCTCTTGCTCCACCGGCTGCGGCAGTTCCAGCAGCGACTGGGGGCGCGCGGGGAGGGGCTCGGTCGGCTCGCGGGGCCGGCTCTCCGCAGTCGGCCAGTTGCCCGGGACGAGGTCGGGCGTGCGGCCGTCCCATTGCTTCATGACCTGGTCGAGGAGCAGGTCGGCCAGTGAGTCCGGCGAGGAGCCGGGCGCCGGCATGGTCAGGCTCTCCAGCGGGGACACCGGGACCGACACCATCACCGCGCCGCCGTCGGCGCTGTCGCCGTCACGGGTCTTCGGCGGGGGCTGCGCAGGCGGGACGGCGGCGGGACGGCTGGGGCTGGAAGGACCGCCCGGGCCGGGGTGGGAAGGGCTGCCCGGGCCGGGGTGGGAAGGGCTGCCCGGGCCGGGAACGGGTTCGGGCTGATCGCGGGCCTCTGGTGTCTCCGGCGCCTCCAGCAGGGCCGAATAGTGCTGGTGCCACGCCATTTTGCTGCCGAGCACGACCTCGGGGTCCAGGCCGGTGTTCTCCACGTACCCCCGGCACGCGGTGAAGAACTCCGCCGCCCA
Organism: Nonomuraea sp. NPDC051941; assembly: GCF_044593615.1. NCBI lineage: Bacteria > Bacillati > Actinomycetota > Actinomycetes > Streptosporangiales > Streptosporangiaceae > Nonomuraea > Nonomuraea sp. NPDC051941. The sequence continues at coordinate 91,396 of NZ_JBIUCF010000057.1, read as the reverse complement.
CCTCCAGCGGGGCGGGTTCTTGCGCGCGCCGGTCAGGACGTTTTGCACGGCGGTTTTGCTCAGCCGTCGCCCTGACAGTCTGACAATCTCACCATATGACGGATTTCCGGCCTTTTGTCGAAGTGCGACCAGCGCCGCCACGCAACGGGCCGCCGGCGTCGCGGCCGGAGGGATTTCACGCATGGGCGATCTGCACCGCCAATCCTGATCGCCATTGAAGGAGGAAGTGCGGCTCCGATTCTTCCGTATCGGCGCAGAGCCGAATGCCCTACGCGTTTCCCCCGTCAAGCACCGGATCATCTCGGAACGGTCTTAACCTGGGCGTTTATCGTGGCGTCGGCCTCGCGACAGAGGCGTTCCAGAACGATCCGGAACGATGTGGAACGGCGTGCGAGCCTCAAGAGAGGTCGTGGTCCGAAACGATCCGGAACGATCCCTTTTCGGTCGCCCGTGCCCCAAGTGATAGGAAAGGGCTTTCCGATATCAGCTCGTTCCGAATCGGTCTGTTCCGGTCTCCCTGATCGTCACGACGGTGACGGGCGTCGAGCATGGGATGGTGAACATCACCCGTCTCGCCTTACGGCGGTCGCGCGGCCTGTGACGCACCGGCGTCACCGGTCTCGCACGCAGCCCTGACCTGGCCCGAACCGGCCGAAGGTCACGGCAATTGCGACTTGACCGCACCGGGGCGAGAGATCCCCGCGAATCCTTCGCATGAAGCCGGCTTCCGCAGGTGGGCCTATCGATGCCGAGCAATGAGGAAACTCGGGCATCTGGTAGCTCAACGGTCACTCAAGGTGAGACGCTTCGGACTGTGGCGATTTGGTTGCGAATGTTGGGACTGCGGGGTTAGGTGTGACTCGACAGACTCCGGAACGGCGACCCGGACCTGGAAAGGGGTGGCAGCCGGCCACCACTTCTGCGCGACGGTCGGGGTAACCGAAAGGAGATATGTCACGGCTCGCTGCTGGATACCGTCCCATGCGTCACAAATGAGGCGGAATGTCCGAAGCGGGCCTTTTCTCGTTATCAGACGAAATCGTCTGACGAAAAGGTTGAAAGGAGAACGATGCCTGAAACGCCCCCCGCATCTGGCTCGGGCCGCGAGCCCGAGCCGGCGAGCCCCGGGACGCCACCACCCTCCACCTGGATCGGGGAGGTGGCGCGGATGGTCCGGGATGTAGTTGACAGTACCCCCCGGACCATCCGCCTGTGCATCGTCATCGCGGTTGCCGCCGCGGCGTGGTTCCTGATCAAGTAACCACTTGATGCACCGGTGATGCAGGCCCCAGGCTAAGTCGCCACCCGAGACCAGATGCCCGGTTTAGCAAGATCGCGGGCTTCCTGTCCACAAAAGTGGCGACTTGTCCTGGGGCCTTTGCGTGCCGTTCACCCATGGCGTACGAGAGAAAGATCCTTGCCCCCGCCGCCAACGGACAAACATTCCGCCGTGATCGCACAGCGTACGATGCGCCGTCGCCGGTCCCCAACCCTCCCCGGCAATTTGCTGAAATTCGCAAATGCACATGCATCTGAGATGTGCAGGACGGTGATCGGCGTCCGAGAGCTTCGGCGCACACCGATGCGAACAGGGAGCGATCAGCCAGGAAGCCGACACCCCACGGCATCACCGTCGTGCCCTTGCCCGCCCCGCTCGCCGGCGTGCGCCCGTCGGGACTGAAAGCCGGCTGGTAGCCCGGCCCCTTGTGACCGCTGAGCGGGGAGCGGACCCCGGTCCGGCCGGCGATCAGGGTGGTTCGGCGGCCAGCTCAGCTGCCCGGGAGTTCCGGTGGGTTGCGGCCATCCCGCAACGCCGACTCGATCTGCCTGGCCAGGGCAAGCGTCTGTGCCGGGCTCAGCGCTCTCAGGCCGGTGGCGGTCACCTGCACCTCAGGCCCGTCCTTGCGCTGCTTCACGGTGATCTTCACGTCGGTCCTGCGGTACCGCAGCCAGGCGATCACCATGCTCGCCACGGCCGCCACCACCTCCGGCGCGTCGGCCAGCACCTGTACCGCCTCGGCCACCGGCCCCAGCGCCCCGCCGGGAGGCGGCTTCTCGACCAGCCGGAGCGCGGCGTGCAGCTCGGGCTCCCGGCGCAACCAGGCGTACAGGTCCCGCACCTCGTCCTGCGAGTCCGGCGAGCCAGTTGAGTCGGTTGAGTCCGCCACCAGCAGCGCGCCCCAGTCACCGCTGTCAGGTCGTTGCGCCATCATGCCCCTTCCAGGCTCGCGTGCGCGGCCCCCGCACCACGACCGGTATCCGGATATCGCCCCGCCCGGCCGCATCGCTACGGGCGGACGGGGGCGCATGACGGTCCAGCGCGCGGCCTCACTTGCGATCCCGCACACTGTGCACCGTTATAACCTCGTGCGTCAAGCCTTCGCCGTCGAGGAGAAATTTGCTGTTGACCGCCCGCTTCACGGTGACGTATAGGTTATAACCATCCCCCCGACAAGGCAGGACTGCGATGAATGAATCCGTGCCTGAGCTCCGCCCGACCATGACGCCTTCCCGGCGTGCGTTCGGCATGCTCGCCATCGGCGGCCTGGCCGCCGCCCTGATCCCACCCGCTCCCGCCGCGGCTCAGGTCGCGCTGGACGTGCCCTGGGGCGGTCCGCTCGCTCCCGACCTGCCGCTGGCCAAGGCCTATGACACCGCGGCCAGGGCCCTGGCGGAGGTGGACGACAATCCGGTCATCCGCTGGCAGTACCGGGTGTGGTGCCAGACCGGCTACCGCAGCCCGAGGGAGGCGGGCACCGGCCAGCCCGTCGACCGGCCCGTCGATCCGGCCAAGGACCTCGTCTCCCCGACGGGCTTCCTGTACTCGGAGTATTCCAAGCCGATGCCCGCCGGCGGAGTGCAGTTCATGGACAACGCCTGGTACTTCGGCACCGACCACACCGGCCTGGTGATCGTCCGCACCCCGGACGGGCTGATCATGCTCGACGCCCTCACCACTCCGCAGGACATGCAGAGCCAGTTCCTCGACCAGGCCGCCGCCGCGGGCCTCGACCCCAGGGACATCCGCTACGTCTTCCTCGGCCACCGCCACGGCGACCACATCGGCGGCGCGAACCTGCTCCGCGACAACCACGCGCGCCGGGCCAAGTTCGTCATGGGGCGGCCGGATGCCGACGCCGTCGCGAAGGACCTGGCCGAGCTGCGGGCACACCGCCACGAGTACACCGAGGAGGAGTACCGGGCCCGCCTGGCGCGCCTCCCCAGCCGGATCGACATCACGGTCGAGGCCACTCCCGGTCACACCGTCGGGATGAGACGCATCCGGATCGGCCGGCGCACGGAGGCCGTCGCCATCCTCGCCCCCGGCCACACCGAAGGGCAGATGCACGTCATCGTCCCCGTCGTCCACCAGGGCGAGACCCACAAGCTCCTGGTCTGGAGCGGCAACGACAACGCCGACGTCGCCGCCCAGTACGCCGTCTCCGCCGACTACGTCCAGGGCCTGGCCGGTCTGGAGGGCGCGGACACCTTCATCAACACCCACGCCTACCAGGGCGGCATCTTCAGCCACCTACGCGCCCTCAAGGCGAACCCCGCGGCGCCCAATCCGATGATCATGGGCAGGTCCGGGGTCCAGCGGCACGTCGAGATCTTCGGCCACGCTCACCGCGCGCTCGCGCAGCGGTTGATCGACGGCACGTGGAAGCGGATGTAGCCGAGTGTCGGCTCGGCCACCCGCCCGCGAGCGAGGTGGCCGAGCCTGCGTGTCAGAGTCGGCCACCCGCCCGCGGAGCGAGTGGCCGAGCCGCCGTGTCAGGGTCGGCCACCGGCCCGCGGAGCGCCGGCGTGTCAGGCTTCCGCGCGTCGGTCGATGCCGAGCGTGGCGATGAGATCTTCGTGCAGCTCGAACCAGACCCGATGGCAGGAGTCGACATCGGTGCGGTCGACCCAGGCTCCCTCCCCTGCCCGGGCGCGCGCCAGCGCAGCGGTGAACCGGGTGTCGTATCCGCGGAACCGGGTCAGGACGCTCCCGAGCCGGTCCGTGAGCGGCGCGAGTGCGCGGTCGATGCCGCCGAGCTCGTAGAGGATCCGGGCATCCCAGGCGAAATCGGAGTGGTCGTTGGGGGCGAGCCGGTCGCCGTCGGTGGGCCGGAGCTGCCAGTCGGTGCAGGCCCGCAGCAGGAGGGCGTTCAGCGGGAGGAACTCGCGGTAGACGTCATGGACCTCGTCGGCGCCGCCGACGCCGGCGAGCTCGGCCGCGAGTTGGCGCTCGTTCTCGGCCCGGCCGGCTTCCGTCAATGACCAGCCCCCGGAGCCGGCGAAGGCGGTGTGCTGAACCCAGCCACGCGCCTCGGCGTCGTACAGCATCTCTTTCGTCTCGGCCGCGTCGAGCCCGTACCGGCGAGCGATCACCGGGGTGTCCGCGTACCCGGTGATGCGCACGGAGTGCAGGGCCAGGAGGCCGAGCGAGGAGTCCCGCGTCACGAGCCGTCCTCCTGCCGGGCCGTCAGGCGGTTGTAGTGCTGCTGGCACGCCTGCGGCGAGTTGAACCCCATCGCGTGCGCCATCTGCGCCCAGGTCAGCCCCGCGCTCCGGGCCATGAACAGCAGGCCGGACTCGAGTCCTTCGACCTCGGCGCGCGCGGCGGGCAGGAGGGCGAGCGCGCTCAGGACGTCCTCCGGGCCCAGGTCGGCGTGCCGCCAGACGGCGAACTGCACGAGGTCGACCGCCGACGGCGGGGCGGGCGGGGGCCGCCACGGGCGGGCGTCGAGCGCGTCCGCGCCCAAGCTCAGAAGACGCTCACTCGCGTCCTGCTCACGTCGGGCCTGGACGTGGTCGGCGTCCCCGGTGCGAACGATGTCGTCCTTGCGTGTCATGCGACTGATGATGCAGAATCAACGAAACGTTGTCAATAATTTGTTGAAGGGTGGACGGATGATCGTACCCTTGGTGGAGGCTGTCTCCGGCACGTGCGGGGGCAAGGCCGGTGCGCTCGGCGCGCTGCTCCGCGCGGGTCTGCCGGTTCCCGACGGCTTCGTCGTCTCGTACGACGCTTACCTCGCCGCCGTCCGCGACCTGGACCTCGGCGGGCCGGGCGATCCCGACGCGATGCGGCCGGCGATCGAGGCCCGCCCGGTCCACGCCTCCGTGATCGACGCGCTGGGACGCGCGCTCGACGAGCTCGGCGATCCGCCCGTGGCGGTGAGATCATCGGCGGCGAACGAGGACACCGGCCAGGCCTCGGCGGCCGGCCAGCACGAGAGCTTCCTCGCCGTGCGCGGGGCCGGCGAGGTCGCCGATGCCGTACGTGCCTGCTGGGCCTCGCTCTTCTCGCCACGAGCCATCGACTACCGGCGCGACGACCGCCGCGACGACCGGCTGTCGGACGATCTGGCGATGGCCGTCATCGTCCAGCGCCATCTGGATGCCGAGGTGTCCGGCGTCATGTTCACCCCCGCGGACCCGCACGGCGCGACCGAGATCGAGGCGTCCTGGGGCCTCGGCCCCAGCGTCGTCGGGGGCACGGTCACCCCCGACGCCTACCGCGTCGCCGAGGACGGGTCGGTCACCCGCACCATCGCCGACAAACGGACCCGCCTCGACCGGCGCGGCCGGCAACTCGTCGTCAGCGACGTGCCCGCCCCGGCCCGGGACCGGCCGGCGATCGACGACGCGACCGCCACGCGGCTCGCCCGGCTGGGCGGCGAGATCGCCGCCCTACGCGGTGGACCGCAGGACATCGAGTGGGCGATCGCCGACGGCCGCATCTGGGTCCTGCAGGCACGGCCGGTCACCGCCGCTCCCCCACCGCCTTCCGGCACCTCGGACACCCCGGCCGGCGCCCTCACCGGAACGCCGGGCAGCCGCGGGACCGTGACCGGCACCGCGAGGATCGTCCGGGGTCCCGGCGACTTCGCGCGCGTCCACCCGGGTGACATCCTCGTCTGCCCCTTCACCGACCCGGCGTGGACGCCGCTGCTGCGCATCGCCGCCGGCGTCATCACCGAGACCGGGGGCGTGCTCTCGCACGCCGCGATCGTCGCCCGCGAGCTCGGCATCCCCGCCGTCCTCGGCGTCCCGGACGCGACGGGCAGGCTCCACGACGGCACCGTCATCACCATCGACGGCAGCACCGGCGCCGTCACGGCCACGAACGCGTGACCGTTCACCTCATCGAAGGGAGACGGGCAAACGGGCCCGTACGGGCACCGCGCCCTCACCGCTCATGGCAACGCGACACCTCTACCTGGCACGCCACGGCGCGGCCGACGCGTTCGGGAAGCTCACCGACGTCGGGCACCGGCAGGCGAGCCTGCTGGGCGAACGGCTCGCCGGCATCCCGGTCGACGCCGTGTGGCACTCCCCGCTGCCGCGCGCCACGGCGAGCGCGCACGAACTCGCCCGGCATCTGCCGGACGTCCCCGTGACCGAGGCCGCCGAGCTCATCGACCACGTACCCTACGTTCCCAGCGCGGCCGAAACACCCCGGTCCTGGGCGGGCTTCTTCGACGGCTACGACGAGGCCGAGGCGGCCTCCGGCCACAGGCTCGCCGAGGCCCTGGTCGCCCGGTTCGCGAAGGTCCCCGACCATGGGCCCCGGCCCGACACCCACGAGGTCCTGGTGACGCACGCCTACCCGATCGCGTGGCTGGTCCGGCACGCGCTGGACGCGCCGCCGTCCCGGTGGCTCGGGCTGAACAGCGCCAACACCGCGCTGACGGTCATCGAGTACCGCGACGGCCTGCCGCCCACGATCGTGATGTTCAACGACATGAGCCACCTCCCGCCCGGCCTGCGCTGGACCGGGTTCCCCGACAGCGTGCGACCGTAACGGTCACGCCGCGAGGTCTGGCGACGGGAGGCGCGGGCCTCGGCAGGCGCGCTCACGCTGGAGGGCGTCCGCCCCGCCCACAGGAACTCGGTCATCTGCTCGCGCCCCACCCGGCTTCCCAGCCAGGGCCCCGGGCTCACGTCGCGGGCAGGTTGACGGTCATCCACATGGGCCGGTGATCGGAGGACGCGACCGGAGATCCCGGTACGCCGCAGGTGTGCGCGATGCCCGGCTGGGTGAACAGGTAGTCCAGCTTCACGGTCGCGTCGTTGTCGTGCGGGGTGGTCGTGTAGTACGTCCCGGGACCGGTACGCGGGGAGGACTGGTCGGCCTGCGCGCACTCGACGAACGCGTTGTAGAAGGGCGTGAGACCACCGGAGGCGGCGCTTCCGGGCGGTGTCCTGTTGAGGTCCCCGCCGAAGATCACCCGGAATCGGGACGGCCAGACGAACTCCTGGTAGGCCGCGACCTGCTGGGCGCGGATGCTGCCGGTGGGGTCCTCGCCGCCGTTGCTGAAGTGCGCGTTGCAGAGCTTCACCTGCCAGGACTCGACGGTGGCGCACACGGCCACCCGCCATTCGGTGCCCTCGACGGAGGGCAGGTAGGTGATCCCGTACCAGGTGTTCTCCTCGGGCACGGCGATCGCGATGCCGTAGTCGCCACGGCCGCGGACGCACTGCTTGTTAGGCGCGGCCGCGGGTCGGCGCCCTGCTTGATCTTGATGGGCGCGAAGCGCACGTCCCATCCGCTGCCGTAGTGCTCCTCGAGCTCGCGTTCGAGCGGCTTGGCGAAGGAGCTGCAGAACTCCTGGATGATGGCCGCGTCCATGGGGGCGCCGTGACCGAGCATGTGCCATCTGACGGCCGCGATCAGCCCGTCCGGGTCCTCGTAGTACTGGCAGTCGCCGTTGTTGCCGCACACGTTCCACGTCATGATCTTGATGGTCCGCGCCGGGACCGCTGCCTGCGCCGGCACGCCGCCTGCCGCCATGAGTCCGGCCGTGAGCGCCAGTGCCGCCATGACGGCGCCGAACAGGCGTGAACGCGTCATCGAGAGTCCTTCCGCTGTTGCGTGATCCGTGATGACGGTACAGATGCGTCAACGAGCCGGCCGGTTCTTGATCTCGCTCTCGGCGAACGCGCCGGTGGCCGCCGGGCTTGACTCTGACATCGTGTCAGGCGGAACGGTATGGCCATGTCTGTCACCTATATCGGCTCCGGGCCGTACTGCTACTCCAACTCCCTCGCGATGCTCCTCGGTGACGAGGCGCCGCCTCCGGCCGTGATCGAGGTCCTGACGGGCTCCCCCTACGGAATGGAGCTGATCGGCGGGCGCCTTCCGCTGTTCGACCCGTTCGGCTGGGATCCCGAGATCGGGCTCGACGACGCGATCGGCCTGCTCGGCTGGGAGTGCGAGCGCGTGGACGGGGGAACGGCCGCGACGGCGCTCGACCGGCTGCGCCGGGCCTGCCAGGACGGCCCGGTGCTCGCCGGGCCGCTCGAGCTCGGTCTGCTGTCGTTCCAGCCGGGGTCGGGCAAGGCGATCGGCGCCGACCACTACGTGGTGGTGCTGGAGGTGGACGGCGACACCGTGCTCATGCACGACCCGGAGGGCTACCCGTACGCCACGCTGCACGCCGACGCCTTCGCCGAGGCGTGGCGCGGGGAGCTGATCACCTACCTGAATCGGCCGTTCCGGATGCGGTACGGGTTCACCCGGCGGGAGGTGGTCGCCCCGGAGGAGGCGCTGCGCCGCTCGCTGCCCGCCGGGGCGGCCTGGCTGGCCGGCCGGACGGACGTGGAGGTCCCGCCCGGCACGCTGGGGCAGGCGGAAGCCGCCGAGCGCACCGCCCGGCTGGTCGAGGAAGGGCTGGATCCCGAGATCAGGCAGTTGTGGCAGGCGTTCGCGGTACGGGTGGGCGCCCGGCGCCTCAACGACCTGGCCGCCTGCCTGTCATCCCTCGGCCTCGACGCGGCCGCGGCCGTCGCCGCGGAGCAGGCCCGCATCGTCGGAGGGCTGCAGGGTCCGGTCGTGTCGGGCGACGACGTGGCGCTCGCGGCCGACCTGCGCCGCTTGGCTCCCACGTACGAACGGCTGCGCGCCGCCCTGATCGCCGGCGAGGGGGCGTCCCCGGGAACGCCCTCCTGAACTACTGCTGCGGTCCCGTCATCCACGACCGGAGCTTGTCGGGGTTGCGTACCGCCCAGATGCGTTTGATCCGGTCGTCCGCGATGTCGAACGCCATCACCGCCATGATGGCGCCGTCCTGCAGGGCGATCAGGCCGGGCCGGCCGTTGACCGTGCGCTCCAGGATCGTCAGGTTGCGGAGCCTGCCGGTGAAATGGACCAGCGGGCGTACGATCTGCTCCGCGCCTTGGACCGGGTGCAGCACGGCGCTGACGATGCCGCCGCCGTCGGCGATGGCCGTGGCGTCGGGGTCGAGGAGATCGATGAGAGCTTTGATGTCCTTGGCCTCCCACGCCTGCTTGAAGTTCCTGACGATGCCGGCCTGCCGGGACGCCGGCGTCGCGGGAGCCTGCGAGGCGCCGATGCGGCGGCGGGCCGAGGAGGCGAGCTGGCGGCAGGCCGCCGGGGTGCGGCCGACGATCTCGGCCACTTCGGCGAAGGAGTAGCGGAAGACGTCGTGCAGGATGAACGCGACGCGCTCGGCCGGGGTCATCGACTCGAGCACGACCAGGAAGGCCATGTTGACCGACTCGTCGAGGGTGACGCGGTCGGCCGGATCGACGGTGATGCCGTCCGATCGCCCAGTGATCCACTCCGTGGGTTCGGGTAGCGGCTCGGGGATCCATTCGCCCACGTAGGTCTCGCGCCGGGCCCGTGCCGAGGAGAGCACGTTGAGGCAGACGCGGCTGGCGACCTTGGTCAACCAGGCGCCGGGAACCGCGATGGCGTCCTGCTCCTGGCGGGACATGGCGTACCAGCGGGCGTAGGTCTCCTGGACGACATCCTCGGCATCGGCCAGGGAGCCGAGCAGCCGGTACGCCAGATTGATCAGCTGGCGCCGCTCGCTCATGATCGCGCTCAGGCCCGGGTCGAGCCGGCCGCCTCCTGGCTCGGACTGGATGGTCATGGTGTCGCCGGCTCCCTCGGTCGCGTCCCGCTCTCACCAGTCCGACAAGACAGCGCGGTGAACTGTGAGGTTGGCGCGTCGCCTCACATTCCGAGGGGTTGTGTTGTCGGTTCGGTGAGATCGAGAAGGGAAACCTCGCCATGTCCACGCACCCCACCCTCACCAAGGTCATCGTCATCGGCGGCGGTTACGCCGGAACACTGGCGGCCAACCATCTGCGGAAGCGGGCCGACGTCGGCATCACCGTGGTCAATCCCCGCCCGGAATTCGTCGAACGGGTCCGGCTGCACCAGTTCGTGGCCGGCACCAGGGAGGCCACGGTGGACTACGGCACGCTGCTCGGCGACGGCATCCGGTTGGTCGTCGACAGCGCCACACGCATCGACACCACCACCCGTACAGTGCGGCTGGAGTCGGGCGGCGCGCTGGACTACGACTACGTCATCTACGCCGTCGGCAGCACCGGGGCGATACCGTCCTCGGTGCCCGGGGCGGCCGAGTTCGCGTTCGACATCGCCGAGTACGAGCCCGCGCAGCGGCTGCGTGCCAGGCTGGAGGAGTTGCCCCTCGATGCTCCGATCACCGTGGTCGGCGGCGGGTTGACCGGCATCGAGACGGCCGCCGAGCTGGCCGAACAAGGACGCGCGGTCACGCTGGTGTGCGGCCGGGCCCTGGCGCCGTCCTTCGGCGCGCCCGCGCGCCGGGCCGTGGCCACGTGGCTGTCCCGGCACCGCGTCGCGGTGCTCGAGGACGGCATGGTGCGCGAGGTCCGCGCGGACGCGGTCGTCTTCACCGACGGTGGGGTACGCGCGAGCGCGCTGACCATCTGGGCGGGCGGTTTCGGCGTGCCGCGGTTGGCGGCCGCGAGCGGGCTGCGCACCGACGCGCTCGGCCGGCTGCTCACCGACGAGACGCTGACCAGCGTCGACGACGACCGCATCGTGGCGACCGGCGACGCCGCCGCGCCGTCCGGCCAGCCGCTGCGGATGAGCTGTTACGCCGCCGGCCCGCTCGGGGCGCAGGCCGCCGACACCGTGCTGAGCCGCATCGCCGGGACCGAACCGGCGGTGATCAGCCTGGCCTTCTCGGGCGCGTGTGTCAGCCTCGGCCGGCACACCGGCATCCGGCAGCTCGCCCGCAAGGACGACACCGCGGTGAACCTCTACGTCGGCGGCCGCATGGGCGCGACGATCAAGGAGGTGACCTGCAACTTCGCGGTGAAGAGGATCCGCCGCGAGGCCCGCAAACCGGGGTCCCTCTTCTGGGTGAAGGGCGGCCCGCGTCCCGAGCAGCCTTATGGGGCCGAGCTGCCCAACAGGTGATCCGCCCGTTCCGTGCGCAGGTGAAGCGCGGTTCGGCCCTTGCGCTGCGTCGAGACGAGACCCGCCCCTCGCAGCGCGCCCAGGTGTTGCGAGACGGCGCTGGGGGTGATGCCCAGGCGGGCGGCCAGGGCCGCGGTCGTCCGAGGTTCGGCCAGGGCGGCGAGCAGCGCCGTCCTTGTGTGCCCCAGCACCGGGGCCAGGCCCGCCAGCGCCGGCGGGGGCGGCTCCCAGAGCAGGCCGACGCCCACCGCCGGATAGCGGATCGACGCGGCGGCGACGGGGGACTTGTCGACGCCCACGTTCGGCCAGTTGAAGACGCTGGGCAGCAGGGCCAGGCCCTGCCCACCGGTGTCCACCGTGTAGACGGCATGCGAGGTGCGCCGGCCGTGCACCACCAGCTGGCCGCCGTCCCAGGCGATGTCCCGGTGCAGCTCGGCGAACAGCGCCTGTACCCCGCCGTCCACCAGGGTGAGCGCCCGCCTGGCGACGTCGGCTTCCAGCACCGCCTGTATCCGGCCCCACTGCGGAGCGATCATCAGCTCGTGGCACCGGTGGAGCGCCTGCGCCAGCCGCGGCAGCACCGTTGCCGGCTCGGGGGCCTCCTCGGCCGGCACGCCCATTACCGCTCCGTACTCGCGCCGGAAGAAGAGCTCCTCCGTGGCCCGCAGCAGCTCCAGCTCCCTGGCCATCGACGGCAGCCGCTCCTGCGGCACCGGGAACAGGAACGACGGCATGGGTCCCGCGACGAGCGCCCGCAGCAGTGGCAGCTCGCGCTCATCCGCGATCAGCGGACGTGCCCTGCGCACCCAGGGCCGGTGCACCGCGTGCCCGCCCGTGCCCAGCAGGATCCGGAGTGCGAGCACCGTCTCCCCCAGCGGCGAGACGGCGAACCGCACCCTGGCCACCGACGCCGCGGTGAACCTGATCTCGACCGCCATCCGTCCCACCCATCATGTAGCTGTGGCTAAACGATAGCCACCGCCGCCGCCACCCCTCAGGCTGCGGGGCATGGAGTTCTTCACCTCGTACGACGGCACCAAGCTGAGCTACCACGTGGCCGGGGACGGTGCGCCGGTGGTCTGCCTGCCCGGCGGGCCGACGGCCGCCACCTATCTCGGCGACCTCGGCGGCCTGTCCGCGCACCGGCAGTTGATCCTGCTGGACCCGCGCGGCACCGGCCGGTCCGCGAAACCTCAGGACACCGCGTCCTACCGCTGTGACCGGCTCGTCGCGGACGTGGAGGCCCTGCGCGCGCACCTGGGCCTGGACCGGATGGACCTGCTCGCGCACTGCGCCGGTGCGAATCTGGCCGCGCAGTATGCGGCCCGACACCCGCGGCGCGTCGGCAGGCTTGCGCTGATCACCCCGAGCGTCCGCGCCGTCGGCATCGCGATCTCAGGTGACCTCCGGCGCGAGACGGCCCAGCTGCGCCGCGACGAGCCGTGGTTCCCGGAGGCGTTCGCGGCCCTCGAAACGATTGTGGCGGGCCAGGCCACGAACGACGACTGGCAGGCCGTCGCGCCGTTCTCCTATGGCCGGTGGGACGAGGTGGCGCAGGCCCATCACGCGGCTGATGCGGATCGGCAGGACCCGGAGGTCATGACGGCCTTCGGTGCCGAAGGCGCCTTCGATCCGGACGCCACCCGCGCCGCGCTCGCCCGGTTCGCATCGCCCGTACTGTTGCTCGCCGGAGAGGTCGATCTGGGAGCGCCTCCTCCGGCCATGGCCGAGTTCGCCGGGCTGTTCCCGAACGCCGAACCCGTCATTCAGGCCCGAGCCGGACACTTCCCGTGGCTCGACGACGCCGCCCGGTTCAGGTCCACCGTCGCGGCGTTCCTGGAGCAGCCGGCGGCGGGCCGCTGCTCTCCCGCACGATGAGCTCCGGCTCGTTCCAGGTCGGAAGGGACAGTGCGGCCTCCGGCTGCAGCCTGCGCAGCAGCAGGCCGAAGCACGCACGGCCGAGACCCTCGAAGTCGAGCCGTACGGTGGTGAGCGAGGGGTGCAGGTAGGCCGACGCCGGCGTGTCGTCGAAGCCGACCACGCTGAGATCGCCGGGGATGTCCCGTCCGGCCTCGCGCGCGGCCCGCATGACGCCCAGGGCCAGGTCGTCGTTGCCGCACAGGATGGCGGTCACCGAGCGGTCCGCCAGCAGGTGGCGCACCGCGAGGTATCCGGAGCGGGGAGTCCAGCCGCCCTGCAGAGGGTCGGGCAAGGGGCGGCCGGCGGCCCGCAGCGCGTCCTGCCAGCCACGGGTCCGCTGCGGAAGCGCGCTGGTGGAGGACGGGATGGCCACGTAGTGGACGGTCTGGTGCCCGAGGCTCAGCAGGTGGCGCGTCGCGTGCGCCGCCGCGGCCCGGTCGTCCAGCCAGACCTGCCACGGGTCGCCGCCCGAGCCGTCGTCGGGACGTTCGACGGCGGCCGTCACCGGTACGTCCGGCGGCAGCTCGCGGAGCGCCCGCTCGCCGGGGTCGTCGTAGGCGATCACCATGACGGGCTCCTGGGGCCGGTTGAGCCGCAGGGCGACGTCCGTACTGTTCGCGCCCGGCTCCAGCACGCTGATGCCCACCGAGAAGCCGGCCGCCCTGGCCGCCTCCTCCATGCCGCGCAGCGTGGCCGCCGCGCCGAACAGGGCGGTGTCGGAGGTCAGCACGGTGACCGAGCTCGCCGGGCCACCGGCCAGCGTCCGGGCGAGCCGGTTGGGGCGGTAGCCGAGCTCGGCGACGACCTGCATCACCTTGGCCCGGGTCGACTCGCTCACGCGGGTCTTGCCGTTGATGACGCGGGAGACGGTCTGCTGGGAGACGCCGGCCACTCGGGCGACGTCCCAGATGCTCGCGGACCGGCCGGGAGGAGTGTCGTTCGGCGGCGTGTGACCGGTAACTCCCATGGTCCAGAGCCTACTTGACGGCTCCCTCGGCGAGGGAGCCGTCCGCTTGTGCGTCAGGGGTTGGCCGCGTTGTGCCGCACACCTGCCTCGGCCGGGACGACGGAGGTCGCCATCCCGTTCAGGGTGAGCTTGAGGATCGGTGCGATGGTTCCGCCGAATGCCGCTCGTGCCTGCGCGGCCCGCGCCGATCGGAGATCCACGCCCGGGGACGATCGGTAGTTGGCGAAGCTGACCACGTGGAGGTCCGGCAGCACCAGCCAGGCGTAGGCCTGGTCCGGTTCGGCGCTGGGGTTGCGGAGCACGAGCCCGGACCCGTTGAGCGGCTCGTACGGTCCCGTCAGGCTGGGAGAGACGAAGCCGTAGAGCCCGGTGGGCGCGGAGCCAGCCGGGTGGAAGGAGTGGCGCTGGGTGGAGAAGAAGAGGTAGTACCGGGACCGGTGGACGATGATGTGCGGCCGTTCCAGCTCATGGTTGATGCCCTCGGCCACGACGAGAGGCGGCAGCAGGGACCAGGCGCCGTCCCGCGTCTCGGCCAGGGCGATCGCACCGCTGAAAGGGTCGCCTTCCGCGACGGACGCGGCGACGAGCAGGTAATCGCGCCCGTCGGCCGGGTCGCGGAACCAGCCGGGATCGCGAAATGCCCTGATACGTCCCGGCGCCCCGGTGATCTCCTCGGCCGGCAGGTACATGCGGCCGTCCGAGCGGAGGAGCTCACGGTGCTCGGCGCCCGGGTCCAGCAGGATCCGGCGGCCGTCGGCGACCAGAGCGGGGCGGGCCTCGACGACGCGCTGCCGGAACGTCGGGGGCGTTTCTCCGCGCCGTCCGGCGGCCGTGTAGAACACCGACACGGTGTCGTCGGGGCGGCGGACCGCCGATCCCGACCATTCCCGGCTGCCCGGCGAGGCGCCGTCGGCGAACGCGTGCCCCAGGTCCGTCCAGCTGTCGCCGTCCTTGGCGAGCAGGCGGATGCGGGCCTGGTCGTGGCGCTCCTCGGGGTGAGCGAGGATCGGCGCCGACAGCGCCATCCACAGCTCCTGGCCGCCGATCACGCAGGTCGAGCCGTCTTCCTCCTGGACGGGCCACAGGTCCCACAGGTCGTGGTCCGGCAGGATTCGGGGCAGGGCCGCGGGGTCGAAGACGGGTGCCGTGGTCGCGGCGGCTTCGACGAGCAGCTCCAGGTGCCGCTGCGACCAGCGCGCGGGTCGGCCGGCGCTCATGCGGCTCCCGTCGGATCCGGCGCAGCGTTCAGTCGCCCTTGTGTGGGCATGCGGACAACCTTCCTTTTCATCCCGCCCGCCTCGATCCCGCCGTAGAGCGGCGGTGTCGCGTTCATCGCCGTCAGCCCTTCAGGGAGCCCTGGAGCAGGGCCTTGACGAAGTGCCGCTGGAAGATGAGGAAGATCACGAGCGTGGGGGTCAGGATCAGCAGCGACCCGGCGCACAGCAGCGGGATGTCGGTGCCCCACTGCCCCTGGAAGGCGCCCAGCGCGCCGGACATGGTGCGCTTGGTCGGGTCGTCGACCAGGACGATGGCCAGCAGGAACTGGTTCCAGGTCCACAGGAACAGCAGGATGCCCAGGGACGAGATCGCCGGCATGGCCAGAGGGACGTGGATGCGCCGGAACAGCTGCCAGACGTTGGCCCCGTCCATCCGCGCGCTCTCCGACAGCTCGCCGGGCATGTTGACGAAGTGCGCGCGCATCCAGAAGACGGAGAACGGCATGAACAGGCCGATGAGCGGCAGGATGATCGCCCAGCGCGTGTTGAGCAGTCCCATGTCCCGGATCTGGTAGTACAGCGGCGTGATGATGCCCTCGAAGGGCAGGGTCAGGCCGAGCACGAACAGCAGGAAGATCACGCGACCGCCGATGACGCGCAGGTGGCCGATGGCGAAACCGGCCATCGTCGCCAGCACGATCGAGATCGGGACCACGCCGAGCACGATGAGGACGCTCGACTTCAGCAGCTCGCCCATGTTCGCGGCCCGGAAGGCGTCGAGGAAGTTGCCCCACTGCGGGTCGGCCGGCCAGGCCAGCCCGGCCGGGTAGGTGCCTGACGGGTGCAGGGCGGTGACGAACAGGCTGAGGAACGGCAGGATCGTGATCGCCATCATGGCGATGAGCAGCACCCTGCCGGTCCAGGACTCCCGCCACGAGGTGATCATCGGTTGCCCTCCTTGGTGAACCACTGGATGGGAAGGGCGCAGGCGATCACGAGGACCATGAGCACCAGGGCCAGGGCCGAGGCCATGCCGACCTCGCGTTCGGAGAAGGCCAGGTAGTAGATCTGCAGGCCGGGCACCATGGTCGTGTTGCCCGGGCCGCCCTGGGTGGAGATGTAGATGATGTCGAAGCTGGCCAGGGCCGCGATCACGGTCACGGTGACGCAGACCGCGATCTCCTGCCGCAGGCTGGGGACGGTGATCGAGACGAACTCCCGCCACGGGCCGGCGCCGTCCAGCCGGGCGGCCTCGTACAGCGCCGGGTCGATCTTGCTCATGCCGGCCAGGAGCAGCAGCGTGCACAGGCCGAGGAGCACCCATGCGCCGATCATCCCGACCGCCGGCAGCGCGGTGGAGAAATCGCCCAGCCAGGCGCGGGTGATCCCGCCGAGGCCGACGAGCGAGAGCAGCTGGTTGATCACGCCGGTGGAGGCCAGCAGCCAGCTCCAGGCGATGCCGGCGGCCACCAGCGGGATGACCTGCGGCAGGAAGAGAACGGTCCGCGCCACGAGGGCCAGCCGGCTTTGGGCGATGCGCCGGATGGTGGCGGCGATGGCCAGGCCCAGCAGGACCGGGATCGCGCTGAAGAAGACGATGAGCTTGACGGCGTTGATCAGCGAGTCGTACAGGTCCGGGTCGGTGAAGACCTTCCCGAAGTTGGCCAGACCCACCCAGGTGGACGGGCCAATGCCGTCCCACTCGTACAGCGAGTACTGGAACGTCAGGGCGATCGGACGCAGGACGAAGACCGCGTAGAAGGCGAACGCCGGCGCGACGAACAGCCAGCCGACCAGGCCGCGCGCGTCGCGCAGCCTGGCCGAGACCGGCCGCCGGTGCGGGGATCGGGCTCCGGCAGAACGGGTCACCACCTGCTTCAGTTCCCTTCGAGCTGGCCGGCGTAGTCGGCCTGGACCGTCTTCAGCAGCTCCTGCGGCTTCTGCTGCCCGGCCACCAGCTTCTGCAGCTGGGGCGTCCAGCTCTTGGCGTAGATGGCGCCGGTGGCGTTGGCGATGAAGTCCATCGCGCCGTTGTCCTTGGAGATGTCCGCTCCGGCCGCGAGCGTGCCGGCGGTGACCTTGTCCGCAGCGACCTCGGGCATGTAGGCGTCGGCGGGTCCCATCGGACGCGAGCCGCCGACCTCGACGCCGATCTCGCGGGCCCGCTTGTCGGTGGCCACCCAGTCGAGGAAGAAGGCGGCGCAGTCGGCGTTCTTGGCGTTCGCGGCGATGCCGAAGGTGAGGGGCGCCGACATGGCGGCCCGCTTGCCGCCCTGCTGCGCCGGCGGCATCAGGGAGAAGCCGACGTCGCCCGGCATCTGCTTGTCGAGGTTGCCGGACTCCCAGTCGCCGTTGAACATGAACAGCCCCTGGCCGTCGATGAAGCGGCTCATCATCGTCGCGTAGTCGACCGCGTTGACGTCCTTCTGGAAGTATCCCGCCTTGATCCACCGTTCCAGGTGCTGAACGGCCTGCAGGTTCGACGGGGTGTCGATCGTGGCGCCGGGCTTCTGGAAGATCCAGTCGTTGATCGGAGCGGCCGGGCCGTAGGAGGCCATGAGGTCCTGCAGCGGGAACGCCAGGCCGCCGGTGGCGCCGCCGTTGAACTGCACGATGGGCGTGATGCCCGCGTTCTTGGCCTTGTCCAGCAGCGCGTCGAGCTCGGCCAGCGTGGCGGGCGGCGCGGACATCCCGATCTTCGCGGCGAGTTTCTTGTTGTAGAAGATCCCGGTCATGCTGGAGTTGAGGCCCAGGGCGTACAGCGAGCCCTCGCCGCGCGGCCGCCCGCCCGGGCCGAGGCGCAGCTGCTCAAGCTGGGAAGCCGGCCACTTGTCCCAGCCGAACACCTTCGCGTAGCCGTCGAGGTTCTTCAGCAGGTTGTCCTTGACCAGCTCGGAGACCTGGGGAAGGCGCATCAGGTCGGGCGGGTTGTCCGCCAGCACGCGGGGGGCGTTCTGCGTGATCACCGCGAACTGGTCCTCGCGGATGTTCCACGTGACGTTCGGGTGCTGCTTGGTGAACTCGGTGGTCAGCGCCTTGGGCAGCGGGAAACCGGTCTCGAAGTAGCCGTTCATCGTGATCGGCGCCGTGCCGCAGGTGGGCGCCGCGGACGGGGCCGACGCGCTGGTGGCCGCGGGCTGCGGGCTGTTGCCGCCGGGAGCCGCGCAGGCGGCGGCCAGCGTCCCCATGGCGATCACCAGCGCGGCCCCGGAGCGACCTCGACGAGCCATGTGCATCTCCTCTGCTGCCTGGGACAATCGGCGCAGGCTGATGTCCCGAACTCCGTTGCTAAATCGGGTTAGCGCCCGTTAGTCTCACGGTGCGTGTCGTACGATGTCAACCCCCCGTAACCCACTCTTGACGATCGGAGGTTCTGGGTGAGCCCACGACGGGTCACCTTGGCGGATGTGGCCAAGGCTGCCGGCGTCTCCCGCACGACCGCATCGCTCGTCCTGTCCGGCCGCGGCCGTGAGCTGCGCATCTCTCAGGACGTCGAGCAGCGGGTGCTGAAAGCGGCCGACGAGTTGCAGTACCGGCCCAACATCGTCTCCGTCGGCCTGCGCACGGGCACCACCCGGACGATCGGCTTCATCTCCGACACCATCGCCACCTCGCGGCTGGCCGGTGACATGATCAAGGGAGCGCTCGAGGCCGCCCGCGACCGCGGCTTCATGCTGTTCATCGGTGAGACCGAGGGCGACGCCGAGCTCGAA
The DNA here is from genome assembly GCF_044593615.1 of Nonomuraea sp. NPDC051941. NCBI lineage: Bacteria > Bacillati > Actinomycetota > Actinomycetes > Streptosporangiales > Streptosporangiaceae > Nonomuraea > Nonomuraea sp. NPDC051941. The sequence continues at coordinate 72,370 of NZ_JBIUCF010000057.1, read as the reverse complement.
AGCCTCCTGCTGCAGGCCATGCATGACCGGCAGGTGGACGGGCTCGTCCTGGCCTCGATGTTCACCAGGACCATCAAGGTGCCCAAGACCATCACGGCCACGCCCGCCGTGCTGCTCAACGCGCTGCCCGAGCAGCCCACTCCCCTGCCCGCGGTCCTTCCCGACGAGGTCGAGGCCGGCCGCCGCGCCGCCCGCATCCTGCTCGAGGCCGGCCACCGCGACGGCATCTACCTGATCGGCGCCGGTCCTGGCCTGCGCGACGTGCCCACCGAGAGCGTCGCGGCGGTGGAACGGCTCGTCGGCATCCGCGAGGCGCTCGGCGAGGTGGGTGTTGAGGTGGCGGGTGCCCGCACCTGCCCCGATTGGCAACCCGAATACGGCCTCGCCGCGACCCGCGACCTCCTGCACACCGCCCAGCCGCGCGCGCTGGTCTGCTTCAACGACCGCATCGCCATGGGCGCCTACCAGGCACTCGACGATTTCGGGCTCAAGGTGCCCGCCGACGTCTCCGTCGTCTCCTTCGACGACCATCCCATCGCCTCGTGGATGCGCCCCAAGCTGACCACCGTGGCACTGCCCCATTACGAGCTGGGCCGCAAGGCCGTCGACGTGCTGTTCACCGAGATCGACCGCGACCGCACGGACGGCGACCGGGTGGGCGAAGTGCACCGGGTTCCGATGCCCGTACGCAGCCGCGAGTCCGTCGCGCCGTCACCCCTCGGCTGAAGGCCCTCCAGGGAGACGAGGCGGACGTTGACACCCCGGCGTGATCGAAACTAAGTTGGCCGAGAAAAGTGATCGATCACTTTTTGGTCGTCCGAGGGAGTGTCCATGCCTGCGTTTCCGTCCCCGGTCCGCGTCGCCGTCGTCGGCGCCGGGGGCATCGCGAGAATCAGCCACCTTCCCGCCCTGGCCGCGGCCGGCGACGCGGTGCGGGTCGTGGCCGTGTGCGACGTCGACTCCGCCCGCGCGAACGAGCTGGCCGAATCCCACGGCATCCCGGGCCGCTACACGGATGTGGCGGACCTGCTGGCACGGGAGAGCCCCGATCTGGTCGTCGTCGCGACCCCGCCGGTGGCGCACCGGGAGGCGGTGATCGCCGGCCTGGACGCCGGCGCGTGGGTCTGGTGCGAGAAGCCGCCGACGCTGTCGCTGGCCGAGTACGACGAGATCACCGCCCACGAGAAGGACGGCGGCCCGTACGCCAGCTACGTCTTCCAGCACCGCTTCGGCAGCGCGGCCCAGCGGCTGCGCCGGCACATCGGCGACGGCGAGCTGGGTTCGCCGCTCGTCGCGGTGTGCAACACGCTGTGGTACCGCGGCCACGACTACTTCGAGGTGCCGTGGCGTGGCAAGTGGGAGACCGAGGGCGGCGGCCCGACCATGGGCCATGGCATCCACCAGATGGATCTCCTGCTCAGCCTGCTCGGCGACTGGCACGAGGTGCACGCCGTGGCGGCGACGCTCGGCCGCAAGGTCGAGACCGAGGACGTGTCGTTCGCGATCGTCCGGTTCGCCTCCGGCGCCGTCGGCTCGATCGTGAACAGCGTGCTGTCCCCCCGCGAGACGAGCTACCTGCGCTTCGACTTCAGCGACGCCACCGTCGAGGTCGAGCACCTCTACGGCTACGACAACTCCCACTGGCGCTGGACGCCCGCCCCGCACGTCACCGACCAGGACAGAATCGCCGGCTGGGCACCGGCCGAGAACACCGGCAGCTCCCACCGCGCCCAGCTCGCCACCCTGTTGGCCGCCATGTCAGCCGGGGAGCGGCCCCCGGTGAGCGGCGCCGACGGCAGGCGCGTCATGGAGCTGATCACGGCCATGTACCAGTCGGCCATCACGGGGCGGCCCGTCACCCGGGCCGAGCTCGACGAGACGAACCCCTTCTACCACTCGCTCAACGGCGGCGACCTGCCGACCGCCCTCAGCCGCCTCCAGCACCAGGAGTCCGACCATGCCTGAAACCAAGCTCAGCGTCCGCGACGAGGACAGCTCCCTGATCGTCACCGCCGGCGACGTGGACATCGCGCAGTACGTCTACCGGCCGGACGCGCCCGACGCCGAGGCGCCCAAGCCGTACCTCCATCCCCTCCGCAGCCTCACCGGCGCCCCCATGTCGGTCTACCGCCCGTGGGACCACCGCTGGCACAAGGGCCTGCAGATGACCTGGGCCCACCTGTCCGGGCAGAACTTCTGGGGCGGCCCCACGTTCTCGGTGGAGAAGAACTACCACTGGCGCGACAACCTCGGTCACATGCACCACATCGACTTCCCCGGCGTCTCCGCCGACGGGGAGCGCGTGGCGATCGACGAGACCCTGCACTGGGTCTCGTCGGCGGGCGAGCACTGGATCACCGAGCAGCGCCACCTGGCCTTCCACGGCGTGGACGCCGAGCGCGGCATCTGGGCGCTGGACTTCTCGACGAAGCTGCTCAACGTACGCGGCGCCACTCTCGAGTTCGGCAGCCCCACCACGCACGGCCGCCCGCTGGCCGGGTACGCGGGCTTCTTCTGGCGCGGCCCCCGGTCCTGGACCGGCGGGACGATCATCGCCGCCGGCGGGAAGGGCGGCGAGGAGATGATGGGCGCCGAGGCGCCCTGGCTCGCCATCACGGGTCAGCACGACGAGATCGACGGCGGCGGCACCGTGCTGGCCGTCGCCGGCCACTCCAGCGCGTCGGTGCCGATCAAGTGGTTCGTCCGCAAGGAGGCGTTCGCCGTGATCAGCCCCTCCCCCTCTTTCGACGAGGAGATCGCGCTGGCCGACGGCGACACTCTCGAACTGACGCACCGCTACGTCTTCATCGACCGCATCTGCGAGCGCGCGGAGCTCGACGACCTCGGCGCGGAGTTCGCCCTATGACTCCGCTCTTCCCCGGCGGCACCTCGATCAGCGACCTGGCCGTCTACGACTGGGAATGCGCCGACGGCGTCCATGGCGGCACCCCGCACCTGCACACCGTCTCGACGGAGGCCTACGTCGTGACCGGGGGGCGCGGGGAGGTGCACACCCTCAGCGCCGCGGGCTTCGCCCGGGACCGGCTCGAAGCGGGCACGGTGCTGTGGTTCTCCCCCGGCACGATCCACCGCCTGGTCAACGAGGAGGATCTGCGGCTGATCGTGATCATGCAGAACGCGGGGCTGCCCGAGGCCGGCGACGCCGTCCTCACCTTCCCCGCCGACGTCCTGCGCGACCGTGACGCCTATCTCGCCGCCGCCACGCTGCCGGCGGACGGCTCGGAGGCCGAGCGCGCGGCCGCCGCCCGGACCCGCCGCGACCTCGCCGTCACCGGCTTCCAGCAGCTCCTGAAGGACGTGGACGACCGGGGCGGCCAGGCGCTGGCGGACTTCCATAGCCTCGCCGCCGCGCTCGTCCGCCCACGGGCCGGGTCGTGGGCGGAGCTGTGGAGCGGGACCGTCGAGGCCGAGACCGAACGCACCCGCCGGCAGCTCGCGGCGATCGCCGACGGCGACCCGGTCCACCTCGGGCAGGCCGCCGTCGTCCGTACCACGCCCAGACCGGGGCCCCGGGCGTTCGGCATGTGCGGACGCCTCCAAACCTGGATGTCCGAGCCCGGCGCGGGGAGCGGGGTCAGCCAAGAACGATCGTGGTCAGGGCACGCGGCAGGAGCGTGACCGCCCCGTCCGTCACGGGGACGGGTCCGAGTGACTCGTCCTCGTTCGTCAGGTAGGCCGCGACCTCGCCGCCCGCTCCCTCCCAGGTCACGGGGGTCATGCCGGTGTTGAGGACCTCGACGACCCGGGAGCCGTCGGGGTTGCGGAACGCGGACACCTTCAGGGCGGGCTTGGCGACCGCCGTTTCGAGCCTGACCGCGCCGGGCCTGACGAACCGGCTGTAGGCGGCCAGCGCCCACAGCCGCTTGGAGACCCGGTAGGACTTGGCCGCCTCGTCGATCAGCAGCAACGCCCGGGTGTTTCCGACGGAAGCGCCCAGCCAGTACACGTAGCCGGAGACGTGGCCGAGGGTGAGCGCGTCGTGCACGGCCAGGGCGATCGTGAAGCCGTCGGAGCCGCTGCCGTCGTACCAGCTCTCGTTCCAGCTGGTGCCGTTGGGCTGCCACTCCGACATCCACGTCGGCCGTTCCGTCGGCAGCGGGGAGTCCACGGGGGTGGCGTAGCTGTGCCCGGTGTGGACCTTCACCCAGCGACGGGCCTCGGCGTCGGCCTCGATCGCGGCCGTGTACGCCCTGGCCTCCGTCCAGCCGACCGACTCGCAGCACACCACCCGCACGCCCGAGGCGACGGGACCGAGCACCTTGACGAACTGGGCGGCCTCCTCGGGGGTGAAGCGCATGGAGGCGTACGGGGCCGTCCAGTCGGGCTCGTTCGCGAACCCCAGGTCGGTGATCCGGATGCCTTCCCGCGCGTAGAACCTCGTGTACTGCACCAGGTAATTCGCGTAGGCATGCCGCCACTCCGGCTTCAGCCTGCCGCCGTTCCTGTCCTCGCCGGTGTCCTTCATGTAGCCGGGCGCGCTCCAGGCGACGGCGAAGAAGCGCCGCACGCCGTACTCCTGCGCGGCCTTGGCCAGCCACACCTGGCCGTTGTCGTCGCCGTCCCACACGTACTCGGGCGGTGCGTCCGGGCCGCCGGGGTCCTCGGGCTGGATCGACACCATCTCGTCGTACGGGCTGCCCGCCGGGGACGAGCCGATGCCGAGCCGCAGAATGCTCAGCCCGGCGCCCTTCTCGCGGCTGAACCACAGGTCGAGGATCTCCCGCTGCCTGTCCTCCGGGAGGGCCCTGACCAGTTCGTTCCGCCGGAACGCCATGGAGATCCCGAACCCGTCGATGGTCTGGTGCCGGACTCCATCGTCGATCGTGATCGCCGGCGGATCGGCCGGCCGGGGTTCGTTCATCGCGGGAACTCCGAGCATGTGACTGCGACGACCTTGCTGGCGACCATCCTGCCCGAACTCTGGATCCGGCGCCGTGACGGGTCGACCCCGTTGAGTGCCGCGGGCAGGCCGGCCAGGTTGTTGGCCGGCGCGATCGCATATTAGTGATCGATCACTTTAGCGTCAACGCTAGGCTGTCCCGCAAGGAGCGAGGAAAGGGGGTCCCCTTGGGCGAGTCCGAGACGCCGCGCGTCACGATCCACGAGGTGGCCCGGCGTGCGGGCGTTTCCCACCAGACGGTTTCCCGCTACTTCCGCCACAACGAAGGCTTGAAGCCGGAGACCCGCAGGAAGATCGACCTGGTCGTCCAGGAGCTCAACTACCGGCCCAACCTGGTCGCGCGCTCCATGCGCACCCGGCGCACCAACCGGCTGGCGATCACCCTTCCCGCCTCCACCTATCTGTGGCCCGTACGCCTGCTCAGCGCCGCCTCCACGGCTGCTCACGCCGAAGGCTTCCAGCTGGAGGTCGTCAGCATGGAGGGCGGCCCCCGCGCCAGGGCGGAGCGGATCCTGGAGCTCGCGGGCTCGGGGCAGGTCGAGGGCATCCTGTCCTTGACGCCCCTCGAGATCGACCCCGGGGCATCGCCGGTCCCCATCGTCGTCACGGGCGACTACGACGACAACCTCCGCAGCGTCAACGAGCTCGCGGACGCCTCTCCGATCCGCGAGATCATCGAATATCTCGCCTCGCTGGGGCACAGAGTCTTCTTCCACATCGCCGGCACGCAGACTTTCGCCTCCGCCCGCAATCGCAAACTGCTCTACGAGCAGACGATCAAGCAGTACGGGCTCACGTCGTACGGCATCGCCCTCGGGGACTGGAGCCCGCAGTCCGGCTACGACGCCGTCCGGGGCCTGCCCGAAGGAAGCGGCGTGACCGCCGTCGTCGCCGCGAACGACCACGTGGCCATGGGCGCCGTACGAGGAGCGCTCTCCCGGGGCTGGCGCGTTCCCGACGACGTCAGCGTGTTCGGCTGGGACGACGAGGAACTGGGGCGCTTCGCCAGCCCGTCGCTCTCCACGGTGGCCGTCGATCGCGAGGTTCAGGGGCGGGCGGCCATGGCCAAGCTCATCGCGGAAGTCCGGGGCGAGCCGGTGCCGGAATCCCCCTCACGGTCGATCAACCGGGTGATCGTACGCGAGACCGTGGGTCCGCCACCGTACGCGTGCGAGCAGGGCGGTGTGTGATCGATAACGCATGGGCCGACCAATAGCTGCGACGGCCACCAACCCGCCACGCTGAAACTTTCACCCTGCCTTGACATGCGCCGGGCGCCGCCCTTACACCGTTGGGTGTTATCGATAACGCACCTCATGCATCGGCTCGGCAGAGAGAGTTGCGCGATGTCCAGACGTAGACCCTTGTTGACCGCCTTATCGGTCGTGGCGCTCGTCGTCCTGGTGGCCACAGGCGGCCCGGCGCTGAGCGCCGACTCCGGCAGGACGTCACCCGGTGCCGTCGCGGCGACCGCGGGATGCGGCAAGGCACCGGGGCTGGCCAGCGGTACGCGTTCGATCCAGACCAGCGGCAAGAACCGCAGCTACATCCTCAAGGTCCCCGACAACTACGACATGAACCACCCCTACCGGCTGATCTTCGGGCTCCACTGGCTGGGCGGCACCGCCACCGACGTCGCCACGGGCCAGACCGTGCAACGGGACGTCTGGGCCTACTACGGCCTCCAGCGCCTGGCGAACAACAGCACGATCTTCGTCGCCCCTCAGGGCTTCAACAACGGCTGGGGCAACTCCAACGGTGAGGACCTGACCTTCGTCGACGACCTGGTCCGGCAGATCGAGGGAGCTCTCTGCGTCGACACCACGCAGCTGTTCGCCACGGGTTTCAGCTACGGCGGCGCCATGTCGTACGCGATCGCCTGCGCCCGGGCGAACGTCTTCCGCGCGGTCGCGGTCCAGTCCGGCGGCCAGCTCAGCGGCTGCAGCGGCGGCACCCAGCCCATCGCCTACATGGGGATCCACGGCATCAGGGACAACGTGCTCAACATCTCCGGCGGACGATCCCTGCGTGACCGGTTCGTCCGGAACAACGGCTGCACCGCCCAGAGCCCGCCCGAGCCGGCGCAGGGCAGCCTGACGCACCGGGTCACCACCTACTCCGGATGCTCGGCCGGGCATCCGGTCGTCTGGGCGGCGTTCGACGAAGGTCACATCGCCGCGCCACAGGACGGAGCCGGCGGTGACAGCGGCTCCAGGACCTGGGTCCCGGCGGAGGTGTGGAAGTTCTTCACCCAGTTCCAGAGCGGCCCGACACCGACACCCACACCGACCCCCGTTCCGGGGGCGTGCTCGGCCGCGATCGAGACAACCAACAGCTGGGACGGCGGGTTCCAGTCGACGGTGACGGTCCGGGCGGGCAGCGCGCCGGTCGACGGCTGGACCGTGAACTGGACCTGGCCCGGCGGGCAGAGCATCAGCAGCCTGTGGAACGGCACGCAGAGCGGCTCCGGCTCCGCCGTGACGGTCCGCAACGCCTCCTACAACGGCTCCATCGCCGCGGGCGCCTCCACCACCTTCGGCTTCACCGCCAACGGCACCGCGGCCACCCCCACCGCCACCTGCACCAGCCCCTGATGAGGAGGGTCCTTGCGCACGGTCGGAACGCTTCTCGCCGCCGGCATTCTCATAGGCGGTCTGATCGCCCTGGAAGACCAGGCCGGCGCCCTGGACAACGGGGTCGCCCGCACGCCCCCCATGGGCTGGAACAGCTGGAACACCTTCGGCTGCAGCATCAACGAGACGCTGATCAAGCAGATGGCCGACGCCATCGTCAGCTCCGGCCTGCGTGACCTGGGCTACAAGTACGTCGTGGTCGACGACTGCTGGTTCGACCCCGCCCGCGACTCGGCGGGGAACCTGCGGGGCAACCCGTCGCGATTCCCCGGCGGGATGAAGGCCCTCGGCGACTACCTGCACGCCAAAGGGCTGAAGTTCGGCATCTACCAGGTGCCCGTGGACAAGACCTGCGCCCAGTACTTCGGCAGCTACCCGGGCGCGACCGGAAGCCAGGGGCACGAGGTCCAGGACGCCAAGCAGTTCGCCGCCTGGGGGGTGGACTACCTGAAGTACGACTGGTGCTCGCCCAACGGCACCATCGACGACCAGGTCCGCACGTTCGCGAAGATGCGCGACGCGCTGGCGGCGACCGGGCGGCCGATCGTCTACAGCATCAACCCGAACAGCATCCACGCCAAGACCGGGCCCCAGCGCAACTGGGGCGACGTCGCCAACCTGTGGCGGACGACCGAGGACATCACCAACAAGTGGAACACCGGCCAGACGAACGGGTACCCGATGGGCATCCAGAACATCGTCGACGTCACCGTCCCACTCGCCTCGTACGCCAAGCCGGGCGCGTTCAACGACCCCGACATGATGGAGATCGGCCGGGGCGGCATGACCGACACCGAGATGCGCAGCCACTTCGCCCTCTGGGCGATCATGGCCTCACCCCTCATCGCCGGGAACGACCTGCGCGCCATGGACCCGGCGACGACGACCATCCTGAAGAACCAGAACCTGATCGCCATCAACCAGGACCCGCTCGGCCTGCAGGCACACCAGGTCAGCAACGACGGGGCCCGGCGCGTGCTGGCCAAGAAGCTCGGCAACGGCGACGTCGCGGTCGCCCTGTTCAACCAGGGCGGCAGCACGACCACGATCAGCACCACCGCGTCCGCGATCGGTTTGACGGGCGATTCGTTCACCCTGCGCGACGCGTGGACGAACACCGTCAGCACCAGCACCGGCACCATCTCGGCCGCCGTGCCCTCGCACGGCACCGTCGTCTACCGGGTCAGCGGCGGCACCTCCTCGACGCCGACGCCGACGCCGACGCCCACGCCGAGCGGGCAACCGGGCGGGTGCACGGCGACGTACCGGCTGGTCAACGACTGGGGCACCGGCTTCCAGAGCGAGGTGACCGTCACCAACAACGGGCCGTCCGCATTCAACGGCTGGACCGTGAACATGACGCTGGCCGGTGGACAGGCCATCACGAGCCTGTGGAACGGCGTGAACACCGGCACCACCGGCATGGTCACCGTCAAGAACACCTCCTACAACGGCACCATCGCCGCCAACGGGACGACGACGTTCGGCTTCACCGCCAACGGCAACGGCTCGACCGCCCCCACCGGCGTCACCTGCACGACCCCGACCTCTCAAGGAAGGTAAGCGACCCATGCGACGGGTCAGCTCTTTACGCCGACGGGTGGCACTCCCGGCCGCCGTCGTCGTCGCACTGTCGACGGCCGGTGCCGGCTACCGGTGAATCGGCCGTGGCGGCGGCCCGTACCTCCCGCCGGGGGTCCTACGCGGGCACGGCCTTTCGCCGGGCGGCGGCCGCCGCCACGTTGACGGGCATGCGCCCGAAGATCAAGCCGTGGAAGGGGCTGATCGCCCACCAGTAGAGGTGCCCGAGCAGGCCGTGCGGGTGGAAGATCGCCCGCTGCCGGTAGAAGGTACTACCGCCGGAGCGGGAGACGCTCAGTTCCAGCCAGGCCAGGCCCGGCAGTCGCATCTCGGCGCGCAACCGCAGCAGGCGACCGGGCAGCACCTCTTCCACCCGCCAGAAGTCGAGCGTGTCGCCCGTCCTCAGCCGGTGTGCGTCACGCCGCCCGCGGCGCAGCCCGACGCCGCCGAAAAGTCTGTCCAGCAGGCCGCGCAGGTGCCAGGCGACCGGAAGGGAGTACCAGCCGTTGTGACCGCCGATACCCTCGATGACCTGCCACAACGCCTCGGGGTCCGCGTCCACCCGGAGGCTGCGGCAGTCGATGTAGAGGCTGCCGCCGGCCCAGTCGGGATCGGTCGGCAGTGGGTCGCTAGGGGCGCCGGGTGTGGAGGCCGAGGACCAGCGAGTGGCGACGTCCGCCTCCTTGATCTTCTTGAGCGCCAGTGAGACGGCCTCGCGGAAACCGATCAACCCGTCCTCCGGGTCGGTCACGTAGCGAGCGATGTCGTGCTCGCCGCAGATCCCCTCATTGCGCAGTGACTCGACCAGCGGCCGCGCGATCCCCGACGGGACCGGGGTGACCAGGCCCACCCAAAGGCTCGACAACCTCGGGGTGAGCACCCTCACGGGAATGATCGCGCGGTGGGGCAGACCGGCCACGGACGCGTACCCGTGCATCATGTCGGCGTAGGTCAGCACGTCCGGGCCGCCGATGTCGAAGGCACGGTTGACCTCGTCGGGCACGCTCGCCCAGGCGGTGAGGTAACGCAGCACGTCCCGTACGGCGATGGGTTGCGTGCGGGTGTGCACCCAGCGGGGCGTCGTCATGACCGGCAACCGTTCGGTCAGGTATCGCAGCATCTCGAACGACGCCGAACCGGAGCCGATGATGACCGCGGCCCGCAGCACCACCGCCGGCACGCCTCCCCGCAGGAAGATCTCGCCCACCTCCGCCCTGGACCGCAGATGAGGGGAAAGCCGCTCGCTGGGGACGAGCCCACCGAGGTAGACGATGCGACGTACCCCCGCCTGCTCGGCCGCCGCCGCGAACGTCTCGGCGGCCCTGCGGTCGTTCTCGGCGAACTGCCCGGCCCCGCCCATCGTGTGGATCAGGTAGTAGGCCACCTCGATGCCGTCCAGGGCCTCCCGGGTCTGTCCGGGATCGGTGGCGTCCGCCTTGACGACCGACGTCCGCGCCACCCAGGGCAGGTCCCGCAGTCTCTCAGGGGATCGTGCCATGCAGCGGACCTCGTGACCTGCCGCGAGCAGTTCGGGGGCCAGCCGGCCGCCGATGTAGCCGGTCGCCCCGGTGACCAGACAACGCGCCATCTCCGCACCCTCCGCTGTGGGGTGTGCCCTTCGGGCCGGGCTACCCAGCAGATCGGGACATAACCGCACGTCAGAGTGCTACGCGTCGCGGGCGCGCCGCAGCACCGGCAGCCCCGTACCGGAGTCGAGCACCAGGCGGTCTCCAAGCGGCCGGGCGAGCGTGACCGTGGTCGTGGCCGTCTTGAGTATCGCCGGGCAGGGCTTGCCCGAGCCGGGGTCCTCCTCGTCCACGTCGACCACCACCAACTGTCCGGTCTCGTAGGCGCGTGCCCCGTGAACGGTGTCGCAGGCGCCGTACCCATAGCGGAGCAACAGTTCGCTTGGCTTGCCGGCGACGAGGTCGAACGCCGTCACCTCTTCGACGCTCCCCTGCACCCGCTCGGGCCGGGCGGTGACGGCCGAGGGGTCGACCGCCACGTGGACCTTCTTCTGCTCGACCCCCTCGACGGTGAACATCCAAGCGGGCGCCTGGATCGCGCCGCGGCTGGTCTCCAGCGGAACCTTGCCCAGCCTGGCCCCGGTCACCCGGAGGATCGGCGGCGCGGTTTCCCGTTGGACAGCCCGCAGGCCGGGGTGAGCGCCTGGACGGGCGGCGGACCGGAGTGCGCCGCAGCCGGAGGCGGCGATTGAGGCCGTTGCACGCGGTGACAGCGTTATCACTGTGACGTCAGGGGACGCCCTCACTCTCCTGTGATTACTTAGCGCATGGAAAAGCTACTTACAGTAATCGTACGAGGTGAGAGGTCTCCATGCGCAGCATCCTGACCAGGACCGTCACGGCCATCGTCGCCATCGCGACGCTCGGCTTGGCCGCTCCCGTGCCCGCCCAGGCAGCGGCCCGAGCCTACTTCGAGTTCACCGACTTCACCCAGTCACGGTTCATCGTCGAAATCACCGACCCCGACAAGATCCAGCACGCCCGCGACCTGCTCAGCGGCGACACCACGGACCGGCCACACGTCATCGGACGCATCGCGCCGCGCCCCGCTCCCTACAACCCTCGCTGGAGCTACCAGCTGCGGCCCGAGACGATCGACTTCTTCGACGTCGCGATCGAGGTCTGCGACGCGACCATTCCCTACGTCGAGGACAACCTGGACGAGGCCGGCGGGGCGTTCCTGCCCGGCTATGTCTGGTGCCCCTGGTCTTCCAAGCTCGTGCGCGAAATTCCGACGGCATAGGCCCTCGTCGTCTGCCATCGCGGCCCCCGGAGAAGCGATCCGGGGGCCGCCCGCGCAGTTCGACCGCCCTTGACGACGCAGCCCGTACCATCGGGCGCATGACGTGCGTGCTGGTCGTGGAGGACGACCTGGTCACCCGGTCCGAGCTGGTCGAGACGCCGGCCGCCCAGGGTTACGAGGCGGAGCCGGCCGCGGACGGGGCCGAGGACGGCTGAACCAGGCGCCGGGCACCCCGCTCGGGTGCCCGGCTCGGTCGCGAGCGTGTGGCGGCCGCAGGAAGATCTTTGCCTGTCTTCGCGCGTTCGCCGTGTGCCCGGGGTATCGCCCGCGCCATCATGCCGCATGCCGAATGCGCAGCTCAGGGGCCGATTTCCCGCCGAAGTGGGGCGTAACGGCCTGCTGGTCATCGCGGCCCGGGCACTGCGGACCTTCGGGTACGGATGTACCAGCGTGCTCCTGGCCGAGTTGCTCGCCCAGGACGGCGACGCCCCCTGGCAGACCGGGCTGCTGCTGGCCGTGGCCGCCGCGGGTTCGGTGTTCGCGAGCCTGATGCTGGGCCTGTTCGCCGACGTGTGGGGACGGCGGCGAACGCTGATCGCGTGCGGCTGCCTGATGGCGGTGACCGGCGTCGTGTTCGCATTCAGCGAGTCCTACCCCGTGCTGGTCGCCGCCGCCTTCATCGGGACGATCTCGCCCTCCACCAACGACAACACCCCGTTCTCCGGGGTGGAGCAGGCGATCCTCGCCCAGAACTGCCCCCCGGCCCGCCATACGGCCATCTTCACCTGCTACAACGTCACCGCCATGGCATCCGGCGCGCTGGGCGGCCTGGCCGCCGCCGCCCTCGGGCTCCAGTCGTGGACATCGGCCCCGGACGCCGCCTTCGCCCTGTACGCGGTCCTGGCGGCCGGCACCGTGACGCTGTTCTGGCACCTGTCGCCGCAGGCCGAGGCCCCCGAGACCGCACGACCTGACCGGAGCGGGCACCGCGTGCGGGTGCCGGGCCAGGTCCGCCTGCTGGCCGGGCTGTCCGCCCTGGACGCCCTGTCCGGCGGGCTGGCCGTCCAGGCCGTGCTGGCCTGGTGGTTCGCCCACCGCTACGGCGCCACCACCACGCAACTGGGCCTGGTGTTCTTCGCCGCCAACCTGCTGCCGGCGCTGGCCCAGCTCACCGCGCCGCTGCTGGCCGCCCGGCGCGGTCTGCTGGCCACCATGCTCCTTCCGCACACGGTGGCCAACCTGCTGCTGGCCTGCATCCCGTTCGCCCAGAACCTCGCCACCGCCGTCACCCTGCTGCTGCTCCGCCAGACGGTCTCCAAGATCGACGTACCGGCGCGGCAGGCCTTCACGGCCGCGGTCGTTCCCACCGAGCACCGCACGGCCGCCGCCGGCATGACCAGCATGGCCCGCAGCATCGCCGTCTCGGCCGCTCCCATCGCCGCCACCACGCTGCTGACCGGCACCCTGGCCGCGCTGGGAGCTCCGCTGCTGCTCGGCGCGGCCCTGGGCCTCGGCTACGACCTCGCCCTCTGGCGCGCCTACCGAGGCGCACCCCTGGCCGAAGGCTGAGCGAGCGTCCAGCCGGTCGGTGTCACAGGAGCCGGCGGGCGAGGGGAAGCCTGGTCCGGATGATCAGCGCCGCCGCACTCGCCAGAACGGGCAGCCCGATCACCACGGCGACGAGAAACGGCCACGGTATCGCGATCGTGGCGGGATCTCCGGCGCCGTGCGTCGTCATCGGCCGGGTCAGGGCCAGGCCCGTCACCGTTCCCGCGAGCAGCCCCACCAGCGCGCCGAGCCCGGAGATGTAGAGGGCCTGGCCCGCCACGACCGCCCGCGACATCCTGGGCGGGGCGCCGATGGCCACCATCGTCGCCCGCTCGGGCCGCATGTCGGCGGCTGCCAGGCGGGTGGCGGCCAGCGTGCCGCCGACGACGAGGACGAGAGCGCCGCCGAGCCAGCGCCACAGGCCGGGGGCGGGGTCGGGCATGTTGCGGTAGCCCTCCTCGGAGGCGACGGTGACGCGGGGGGTCACCTTGGCCAGATCACGCGCCAGCGTCGAGTTCGCCGACGGCCGGTACATGGCGTAGAGCTGGCGCTCCGCCGTCGCGAAACCGGCCTGCTCCACCAGGGCACGCGGCAGCAGGGCGCCGCCCTGGTGCTCGTCGGCGGGTGTGGCCAGCACCGCGGGCACGTCGAGCTTGCGCGCGGGGCCGGACGTGGAGCTCGCCCGCAGCGCGAGTTTGCCGTCCCGCAGCGCGGCCGGGTCGAACACCACGGCCTTCCCGCTCGCCAGCGCCGCGGCCGCCTGCGGATCATGGCGCCCCTGCAGGAGCCTGAGCAGAGTCTGGTCTCCGACGGCCACCGTGCGACGGGTGCGGGTGCCGTTCCATCGCACCGTGTACCGCAACGCGTAGCGGTGGCCCTTGGCGTCCTTCACCTGGTAACCGGCGGCCAGCGGCACGCCCGGCAACTGGCGGGCGGCTTCGGCGCGAAGCCTGCTCCAGGCCGGATCGCCGATGTTTCCGGCCCAGATCGCCAGCATGCCGGTCGGGCGCGCCGAGGTGAAGGCGTTGCGCCGGTCCATGTACTCGCTGTACGTGCCGATGCCCACCGCCACGACGGTGGCCGTAACCGCCATGACCGCCGCCACTGCGCTCGCCGTACGGGATCGGTGGCGGACCGCGTCACGTACGGACATCCGCAGCGGGAGCCGCAACCGCCCGGCCAGCCGCCCCGTGCAGCGGACCAGCCACGGCGTCAGCACCACCAGCCCGAGCAGGACCAGCACGGCGGAGGCGAGCACCCAAACCGAACCCGGCTGGCGCCGCGCCACCACGGTCGCCCCCAGTCCGGCCAGCACCAGCGCGGCCCCCGCCAGCGGCCATCCCGGCCGATCGGCCACCGCGGGCGTCCGGCCGGCCAGCACCGCAGCGCTGTTCTGCCGAGCCGCCTGTACGGCGGGCACCAGCGCTGCCACGATCCCGGTGAGCAGGCCCAGAGCGGCGACGGCCAGCACCGGCGGCCACGGCACCTCCGGCGGGCCGACCTGTCCGCCCCAGCGCGCCATGATCGGGGCGCCGAGCGTTCCCGCCCCGATGCCCAGCACCGTCGCCACGAAGGTGGCGGCCCCGCCGAGAAGCAGCCCGTCGGCCACCACGATCGTCCGCAGTTGCGCGGCCGAGCCGCCCTGGGCCGCGATCTCGGCCAGTTCCCGGCGCCGCCTCCTGAGCCCGACCGCGAAAGCGGGCCCGGCCAGCAGCACGGTCACCAGCACCACCATGATCACCATGGCGCCGATCCCGACCGTGGACTGGACGTCGAAGCCCGAGTCACGAGCCCACGAGCGAGGGTCCGTCATCATGGCGCGCGAGGTGACGTACAGACCGGCGCTGTTCAGCGCGCTCACGCGGGTCCAGGACACGGGCTCGGCGGTGTCGGCGAGCCATCCGGTGCCGTTCTGGCGCGGAGACCAGAACTCATTCACCGACGCCAGCGGGAGATCGGGACCGACGACCTGCCGCAGAGAGGGCCGGTTCGGGTGTTCGACCACGCCCACCACCGTCAGCGGCGCCGCGCCGGACGGCCGCAGCAGGTCGCCGGGCCGCAGGCCGAACGCGGAGGTCACCGCGACCTCACGGGCGGCCGCGGGCAACCTGCCCTCGCTCAGCGTCCGCATCCCCTTGGTGAGGGGATCGCGCAGGTCGGTCCGCAGCGCCTCGACCCGCTCGCTGCCCAGTTGGAGCACACCGGCATCGAACGGGATCAACCTGCTGCCCGGTCCGAGCAGCGCCCCCACCTCGGCGGCGCCGCGCCGGGGCACGGTCGCTCCTTCACCGCCCCCGCTCCAGCTCGTCCCGTTCGGCTCCTGGCGGAGCACCGTACCCTCGGGTGCCTGCATGAGGAGGGCGTCGGCCGCGCCGAGCTCGGCCACCAGCCCCTCCCGCGGACTGACGCTCATGGTCGCGGTGAGGGTGAGCATCGCCGTGATCACCAGGACAGGCAGGCCGATCATCACCATGATGAGCGCGCTTCGCCCCCGGGAACGCCACGCGTTGCGGCGGGCGAGGCGCAGCGCGACCAGAACGGCGCTCATCGGGCGCTCTCCAGCGGCACGTCCGTGGAATCCGCGACCATCCCGTCACGCAGGAACACCACCCGATCGGCCCAGGCGGCGTAGCGCGGCTCGTGGGTGACGAGTAAAACCGCCGCGCCCACGTCGCAGCGGGCGCGTAAGACCTGCAGGATCTCATCGCCGGTGCGCGTGTCGAGCGCGCCGGTCGGCTCGTCGGCCAGCACCAGGCGCCGCTCGCCGACCAGAGCGCGGGCGATCGCGACCCGCTGGCGCTGGCCACCGGACAGCTCGTCGGGGAAGCGGTCGGCCAGCTCTTCCACGCCGGTCTCCGCCAGCACGACCATGGCCTCCTCGCGGGCGAGGCGTGGGCGCGCGCCGTCGAGCTCGCGCGGCAGCATCACGTTCTCCACCGCCGTCAGCGACGGGATCAGGTTGAGGTCCTGAAAGACGTAGCCGACGCTGCGCCGCCGTAATGCCGCCAGGTCGCGTACGGCGGCCAGGTCCTGATCGTCGACGTGCACCGTGCCCGACGTGGGCTGCTCCAGCCCGCCCACGAGGTTGAGCTGGGTCGACTTGCCCGACCCGGACGGGCCCATGACCGCGACCAGCTCCCCCGCGTCGCCCTCCAGGCTCACGCCCTTGAGAGCGTGTACGGCTGTCGCCCCTTCGCCGTGGACTCTGGCCACCTCGGCCAGCCGTACGACCGTCATGTTTCCTCCTTGAGAACGGCCTCGCAGTGGTCCAGCCACCGTTGCTCGGCCTCGGCCCGGAAAATCATGGAATCGAGCACCAGCCGCTGGGCCGCGCCTCCCGTCACAGCTCGCTTGGCCTTGGTCAGCTGCTGGAGGGCGCGCATGGTCGCCGTACGCTGCCGGCGGATGACCTCGGCGACGTCCACCTCCTTGGCCTCGACGGCCATGGCCAGCTTGATGACCAGCTCGTCCCGCGGCCGGTCGGACTGGACGATGGGGGTGCTGAACCATCGCGCCAGCTCCGCCCGGCCGGCCGCGGTGAGCGTGTAGGCGACCCGGCCCTGCTCGTCCGACTCGCCCGGCTCGACGAGGCCGTCGCGCTCCATGCGGGACAGCGTCGCGTAGACCTGGCCGATGTTGAGCGGCCAGGTCGCCCCGGTCGAGGCCTCGAACTCCACCCGCAGCTGGTAGCCGTGCCGAGGCCCTCTGCTGAGCAGCGCCAGCAGGCCGTGCCTGATCGACATGGATACTAAGTATGCATATGCAGTATGCATCGCTCAAGCGGATCCGCCGCATTCGGTTCAGCGCGGCCGGGGTGAAGGCGTCGTCGCCGCGGAGCCGAAGATCGCGGTGGGGTCGCCGGTGTACCAGGCGTTGTCGATGCGCACGCGGCGGATGACCCAGCGCTCGCCGTCGCGGACCAGGTCGACGTCATAGGGGTTCTTCAGCAGGGCGAAGACGGCGTGGTCGGCGGTGAGCAGATGCTGGGCCTCCACCAGGGCCATCAGCCGCGCGGTGTCCCCGTCCACGGCGATGCGGGGGTTGGTGACCTGGTGGGTGGTGTCCACCCGGCCGGTGAACATGGTCAGGATGGTGCCGACGATCGTGTCCCGCCCGGACATCACCGGGGGCCGGCCGCCCCACTTGGCGGCGGCGGGGCGGAAGTCGAGTTCCGCCCCGGCGGCGAAGGCGGAGGCGAACAGCGACTTGTCCTTGAGGTCCTGGCCCAGGCCGAACCGGTACAGCGCGTCGAGGATCTCGGCGCGGTCCCGAAGCTCCCTTACCAGTGCGTCCGGGTCCTTCGCCGGGGTGGCGACGGCGTGGTCGGCGGTGACGTACATGGCTTGCTCCCGTGCAGGTCAGAGGGTGTCTGGCGGGTACCACTCTCGTCCCGGGGCGAAGGGCGATCAACGCGGCTCTGTGGAAGGATCGTGAAGCGACGGTTAACGATCTGGAGGTGACATGCTCGAGCGGCATGAGCTGGAGGCGTTCCTGACCCTGGCCGAGGAGCTGCACTTCGGCCGTACCGCCGAGCGGCTGCGCGTGTCCACCGCCCGGATCAGCCAGACGATCGCCAAGCTCGAGCGCCGGACCGGGGTGCCGTTGTTCACCCGTACCAGCCGCCGGGTGGAGCTGACCCCGGTGGGGCGGCGACTGTACGAGGAGGTCCGGCCCGCCTGGGACGAGATCGCCGCCGCGTTCACGCGGGCGATCGACACCGGTCGCGGCCTGACCGGCACCTTGCGGGTGGCCTTCGTCGGCGCGGCGGGCGGGCAACTGCTCGCGGGGGCCGCCGAGCTGTTCCACCGGCGGCTGCCGGACTGCGAGGTTCAGCTTCGCGAGGCGCAGATGGTCGATCTCATGCCCTGGCTGCGCGACGGCCAGGTCGATCTCGCGCTGGGCACGTTCCCCATCGACGAGCCGGACATCGCCACCGGCCCGGTGCTGGTGTCCGAGGTGCGCATGCTCGCCGTACCATCCGGGCACGCGTTCGCCCGCCGTACGTCGGTCTCGCTCGAGGACCTGGCCAGGGTCAAGCTCCTCCAGCTACCGGACACCCTGCCCGTCTCGCTGCGACAGGACCGCACCCCCGGCGTCACTCCCTCCGGACGGCCGATCGAGCCGGGTCCCGCGGCCTCGACGTTCAACGAGATGCTCACCCTCATCGGCGCCGGCCACGGCGCCTTCCCCGTCGGAGCCCAGGCCAGGCGCTACTACGCACGTCCCGACGTCGCCTACGTCCACCTCAGCGACGCGCCGCCGCTGCGATGGGGACTGCTGTGGCGGTCCGACGGCGCCACCGCCCGGGTCCGCGCCTTCGCCGAGGCCGCTCACGACCTGGTCACTTCCGCCTGAGCGACCATCCA
Organism: Nonomuraea sp. NPDC051941; assembly: GCF_044593615.1. Classification (NCBI taxonomy): domain Bacteria; kingdom Bacillati; phylum Actinomycetota; class Actinomycetes; order Streptosporangiales; family Streptosporangiaceae; genus Nonomuraea; species Nonomuraea sp. NPDC051941. Next base: position 53,552 of record NZ_JBIUCF010000057.1, on the reverse strand, counting down.
TCGGCCGGCGTGTTGCAACCTGCGCCCGGGCCGGACGCATCTCCTGGGGTGTGAAGCCATCTATCGGGGAGACCAATGAGCCTTGACGAGGAGTACACCGCCTATGTGAGTGTCCGGCTGTCCTGGCTGAGGAAGATCGCATACCCGCTGTGCCAGGACTGGCACCGCACCGACGATCTGGTGCAGGCGGCGATAACGCGGCTCTACGTCAAATGGCGCCAGGCACGGGCCGCGGACGACCTCGACGCCTACGTGCGCACGATGCTGATCCGGGTCTTCCTCGCCGAACAGCGCGGGAGCTGGTTCTCCCGGGTACGGCTGACGTCCACTCCATCCGACCGGCCGGCCGAGGGCGTCGACCGGGACCTGGTCATGGACGTCAACCGGGCGCTGGCCGCCGTTCCCGCGCGCCAGCGCGCCACCCTCGTGCTGCGCTTCCACTGTGACCTGAGCGTGGAGCAGACCGCCCACGCGCTGGGCTGCTCCACCGGAACCGTCAAAAGCCAGACCGCCCGCGGCCTGGCCACCCTGCGCTCGCTGCTCGACGCGCCGGAGTCCCGTCTCGCACGTACGGAGGAATCGTGATGGATGTCAAAGAGGTGTTCGACTCGCTGGCGCGCCAAGAGGGGCCGCCGAGCACGACGAACGTGAACCGGGCCATGGCGACCGGACGCGCCCGGCGCAGACGCCGTCGTGCTGCCGTCGCCGCGACGTCGGCGGTGGGAGTCGCCGCGGCCGTTGTCCTGGCCTGGTCGGTTCGCCCATGGTCGGAGCGCCAGAACAGCATCGTCGCCGCCCTGCCCACCGCGCCGTCCGCCGAGGTCACGATCACGGTCACGCCACGACCCGGCAGGGGATTCGTGGAACTCAAGAAGAAGCATCCCCCCAAGGGGAAGATCGCCTCCGTACCACCGCTGGTGATGTGGGTGAGCGACGCGCCCCGCAAGGGTGAGCTCTTCCTGTGCGAGAGCGGCCCGAACGGTAGCTCCTGCTCCGGTTTTCCGCCGCTCACCAAGGAGTTCGCCCGTATCCAGGGCAAGCTTCGGGGCAAAGCCGTCTGGTTCGGTATCGCCAAGGACGACGTTCACGGGGTGACGGCCGTCACCAAGGACGGCCGGAGGCTTCAGGCGAACCTCACCCGGAATGTCGGCCCGGGGCTCGGGCTCTGGGCCATCGAGTATCCCCCGGAAACGGACGTGCTGAGGCTCGTCATCACCGACGCCAAGGGGAAGACCCTGCAGAAGATCACCGTGTGACGACCCGATTCAGACGGCACGCAGGTACTGCCGCGGATAGCGGTCGCGGAGGGTGGCCGGTTCGAGGCGCGCGGCCGCGCGCAGCGGCCACGACGGATCTCGCAGTGCCTCCCGCCCCAGGAGGACGACGTCGGCGGAGCCCTCGCCGAGCACGGTCTCGGCCTGGTCCGGGTCGGTGATCAGGCCGACCGCGCCGACCGGCAGCATCGCCTTGTCCCGCACCTGCCGGGCGAACGGGACCTGGTAGCCGGGGCCGACCGGGATCCGCTGGTCCGGGTCCAGCCCGCCGGTGCTGACGTCGAGCAGGTCCACTCCGCGGTCGTGCAGGAGCCGGGCGAGATCGACCGTCTCCTCCGGCGTCCAGCCGCCGTCCACCCAGTCGGTGGCCGAGACCCGGACGAGCAGGGGGCGCTCGGCCGGCCATGCCCCGCGCACGGCATCGACCACCTCCAGCAGCAGCCGGACCCGGTTGTCGAAGCTGCCGCCGTAGCGGTCCGTCCGCCGGTTGGCGCGCGGCGAGAGGAACTGGTGCAACAGGTACCCGTGCCCGGCATGGATCTCGACGACGTCGAAGCCGGCCGCGGCCGCGCGCCGGGTCGCGGCGGCGAAGTCCGCCACGACCCGGTCGAGGTCGGCGACACTCGCCTGCGCGGGTGTGGCATAGCCGCGGTAGGCGAGCGGCGACGGCCCGAGCGCGGTCCAGCCGCCGTCCGCCGCCGGGATCGAGCCGCTCCCGAGCCCGGGCGGAAACGTCGACGCCTTGCGTCCGGCGTGGCCGAGCTGCACGCCGATCGGTGTGCCGTGCGCATGCGCGAACGTCGTGATCCGCCGCCAGCCCGCGACCTGCTCGTCCGACCACAAGCCGGTGTCCCGCGGGCTGATCCGCCCCTCCGGCGAGACCGCGGTGGACTCGGTGAGCACCAGTCCGAAGCCACCTGTCACCCGGGCGCCGAGATGGACGAGGTGCCAGTCCGCCGGTACGCCGTCGGGGCCGGCGCTGTACTGGCACATCGGCGAGAGCCACACCCGGTTCGGCAGGGTGAGCCCGCGCAGCGTCAGCGGGCTCAAGAGCGTGCTCATGCCGGCGCCCCCAGGAACGCGCGCGCGTTGGCGGCGAGCGTGGCCACGTCGAGGCCGCCCGCCTCGGCGAAACCGACGGGATCGCGTTGCGCCATGTCGAAGGGATGGTCGCTGCCGCACACCACGGCCTGCTTCCCTGCCTTCGCGGTGAGCAGGCCGAGCAGCGCGCGGTCGTGGGTGACGGTGTCGAACCACAACGAGCGTACGGTCTCGCCCGGCGGCCGGGCCGAGTCGCGCCGCACGTCCGCGCGGGTCCGCCACCCGTGATCCCAGCGGCCGAGCAGGCCGAGCGCGCATCCGCCGCCGTGCACGAAGCAGATCCGCAGGTCCGGCAGTTGCTCGACGACCCCGCCGAGCAACAGCGCCGCGACCGCGGTGGCCGTCTCGACCGGGTTGCCGACCAGGTTCGCGAGGTAGTGGTCGCGCCACTCCGGGCGCGGGAGCTGCATGGGGTGCACCAGCACGGACAGCCCCTCCGCGGCGGCGACGCCGAGGACGTGCCGCAGTACGCCGCGGTCGAGCGAAGCGCCGGCGAGCACGGGCGGGACGGCCACCCCGGCGACCCCGGGCAGCGCGGCGAGCCGCATGAGCTGCGCCGTCGCCGTTTCCGCGTCGTCGAGGGACACCAGGCCCAGCCCGGCCAGGGCCCCGCCCGAGCCGCTCACGACCTGGGCCAGCGCGTCGTTGAAGGCGTCCACGTACGGTGCGGCGGGGCCGGCGACCGGGAAGGCGAACGGAGGAGCCGAGAGCACCCGGACCCCGATCCCGGCGGCGGCCATGTCGTCCAGGGTCGCGGGCACGTCGCTCATCGCCCGGGTCGGGATGGACAGCGGGACGTCGCCGAGGTGGAGTTCGCCGTCGCGGTCGTGCAACGGGCCGTACGGCGCCCCCGGCGGGAGGTCGAACAACTCGGGCGGCAGCCAGTGCGCGTGGACGTCGATCGGGCCGTCCGCGAGGGGACCGATCATCGAACGGCCCCGGGCAGCGGGAGCGGCGCGTTCGCGCTGTCGAGGTGCTCCACGGTGGTGAAGACGAGGTCGGTGTCGCCGATGTTCTCGATGTCGTGCAACAGGTACTGCCCCGCCCCGAAGACGAAGTGCCGTGTCTCACCGGCGGAGTAGGAGACCTCGCGCGTGGTCCCGTCACTGGTGTGCTGGCGACTGCGGCCGGCGTTCACCGCGGTCCAGAAGTAGTCCAGGACGTGCCGATGGGCGTGCCAGCGCTCGCCGGGCGCGAGCCTGATCTCCCAGACCCGGACCCGGTCGGTCCCGCTGAGCAGCCTCGAGCCCACCTCGCCGTCGTGGGCGTGCGCGTCGAACTCGGCGCGCAGGTCGTCGGACCAGCCGTCGAAGCCGGTGGCCACCAGGTTGCCGGCCAGCGGCAGATCGGACAGGAAAGCGGTGTCGGACATCTCATCTCCTCATCTGGTTGTGTGTCAGCGGCCGGGGCCGTAGAGCCCGAAGCGCAGGCTGGGGTCTCCGGGCGTCCAGGTGTTGTGGACCTGTGAGCGTTCCCCCATCGCCGCCACGCGCTCCAGCAGCCTGGCGCTGAGTTCGAGCTGCCCGGGCTCCCATTTGCGCAGGGCTGCGGGGATGTCGCCGTCGGCGGCGGCGAGGGCGTCGGCGAGCGCCCAGGCGTCCGCGGCCGCCTTGGCGGTGCCCGCGGCGGCGTGTGGGCGTGCCGCCGCGGCCGCGTCGCCTACCAGGGCCACCCTGCCGTCGGCCATCCGCGTGGAGCGGATGTCGGAGACCACCTGGATGAAGGGGTGTTCGGTGGCCGCGATGACCTCGGCCGCGGCGGGCGCGAGCGACCGGGAGGCCGCCTCGCGCATCTCCTCGACGTAGCGGTCCTGGACCTGGCCCGGGTGCAGGGACACGGTGCCGGTGAAGCCGCGCTTGTCGATGAGCATCTCCGCGAGCTGTCCGCCTGCCGGCACGTTGCGGTACCAGACGTAGTTCATCAGCCGGTCCCGCGGGCCGGTGCCGCGCTCGCCGGGGATCGGGTAGAGCGTGATGTGCGAGTGCGGCACCACGCTGTAGGAGATGGCGTCGCCGAGCAGGGCGCGGGTCGCCCCGCTCAGCTCGTGCTCCGGTACGGTGCCCCGCCAGCCGATGTAGCCGGAGTATTCGAGCCGGGCGCCGGGATCGAGCAGGGGACGGCCGGTCGAGGTGATGCCGTCGGCGAAGACGACCAGCTCGGCCTCGGCCCGGCGGCCGCTGACGAACCGGACGGTGGCGTGCTCGGCCTCCTGCGCGACGCCACAGGCGAACTCCCCGAGGTGGTAATGGTCGGTGCCGAAGTCCGCGAGCAGGCCCCGGTAGAAGGTGCCCCAAGAGGTATGGGTCCAGCGGCGCCGATCGCGGTGCACGATCCCGTTGTCGCGGTCGAGGTACTGGACGTACTCCGTCGCGGTGCTCAGAGCGTCGAGGCTCTGCGTACTGCGCTCGGTGAACCACCGTACGGTGTCGGGCTGCAGGACGATCCCGCCGCCCCGCCCGTCCAGCGGGGTGGGGGTGCGCTCGAACACCTCGACCGAGAACCCGAGGTCGCGCAGCAGCAGGGCGGCGGTCAGCCCGCCGATGGAGCCGCCGATGACGGCGGCGCGGGCACCTTCGTAGCGGGACGTCACCGGGTCTCCTCTCCGGCGCTGACCGCGTCGCGGTCGGGATGGCTCGACTGGGCGGCGGGCACGGGATCGTCCGGGAGCGGGGCGCCGCGGGTCTCGGGTGCGGCGAACAGGGCGAGCGAGCCCAGCATCCCGACGGCGACGACGCAGGTCGTGGCGAGCCCGAGGTCCCCGCCGAACCAGGAGGCGGCGACGACGCCGGCGACCAGCGGGCCGCTCGCGGTGATGTAGCGTCCGATCCCGTTGTAGAGCGCGATGCCGGTCGCCCGCACGCTCGGCGGGAAGAGCTCGGGTCCGTAGACGAGGATCCCCGACAGGGCTCCGTACAGCCCGAACCCGACGATCGGGATGACCAGCAGGAACGTGGTGTGGGTGTGGGAGAAGGGGAACAGGAACGCCACGCTCGCGCCGGAGATCGCGAAGCTGGTGGCGAAGGCCCTGCGGCGGCCGATCGCGTCGGCGAGGAAGCCCCAGCTGGCGTAGCCGAGGATGCCGCCCGCGTTGAACAGCATCGACGCGACCGCGACGCGCTCGTTGGCGACGGCGGCGGGCAGGTCCGCGGCCGCGGCCGCCTGCCGGATCACCTGCGGGTACCAGGTCGAGACGCTCCAGAAGGCGACCAGGGAACCGGTGGCCAGCCCGGTCCCGATCAGCGTGTGCCTCAGCAACGGGCGGGTCAGCAGCCGCCGCAGCACGAACCGGTCCTGCGCGGTGCGGTGCCCGCGGGCCTTGCGCTCCCGGCGCGCGGCGATGCTGCCGCTGATCTCCGGCGGCTCGGGGACGTGCCGGCGGATGAAGTACACCAGCAGCGCGGGGATGACGGCGATGCCCATCATCAGCCGCCAGCCGTGCCCGCCGAGGACGGCGTAGGCCAGCGCGGCGATGAAGAAGCCCATGGCGTAGCCGGACATCATCACGCCGGATGCCCGGGCCCGGTGGCGGTTGCGCCAGGCCTCGGCGACCAGCGCGGTGCCGACCGGAGCTTCCACGCCGGACCCGAGGCCGGCGATGAACCGGAACACGCCGAGCTGCCACCAGGTGTCGGCGAACGCGGCCAGCGCGGTGAACACGGCGTACGTGATGATGCCGGCCGACAGCACTTTGACGCGTCCGAAGTGGTCCGCCAGCATGCCGAACAGGATGCCGCCCGTGCCCCATCCCAGCAGGAACAGCGCGACGGTGAGGCCGCCGTAGAGGCCGATGCTTCCGGCGTCCGCGGCGACACCGCTGTGCGGCAGCAACTCGGTCATCGCCGGGCCCAGGACCAGCCCGTACAGGCTGGCCGCGAACCCGTCGAGGGCCCAGCCCATCGTCGTGCCCGCCAGGACCAGCCACTGCGTGCGGGTGATCTCGGCGCGCCAGTGGCCGGGCGGTGATTCGTACGATTCTTTCGGCATGGACGTTCTCCTTGGCCGGGGGTGCGGAGGTCAGTTGAGGCGGCCGGGCGTGTCCGCGCCGTACCAGTCGACGTCGTCGGGCGCGGTGCGGGCCACGACGGTCTTGATCCAGGTGAAGTCGTCGAAGGACTCGGCGCCCGCGTCGCGGCCGGTGCCGGACTCCTTGATCCCGCCCCAGGGCAGCGAGGGCTCCAGGCGGTGGTGGTCGTTGACCCAGACCATCCCGGCCGCGATCCGGTCCGCGACGCGGTGTCCGCGGGCAAGGTCGCGGGTCCAGACGCCGGCGCCGAGGCCGTACCGGTTGTCGTTGGCCTTCGCGACGGCGTCGGCCTCGTCCTCGAACGGCACGACGACGGCGACCGGGCCGAAGATCTCCTCCTGCGCCACCCGCATGTCGTTCGAGGCGCCGGCCAGGACGGTGGGGCGGACGAAGAAGCCGCCGCTCAGCGGCTCGGGCAGATCGGGGACGCCGCCGCCCGCGACGAGCCGCGCGCCCTCCTGCACGCCCACGGCGATCATCCGCAGGACCTTGTCCCGTTGCGCGGCGCTCACCATCGGGCCGAGCTGGGTGCGAGCGTCGGACGGGGCGCCGATCCGGATCGCCTCGGCACGGCGGGCCAGTGCCGAGACGAAGCGGTCGTAGACGCTTCGCTGCACGAGGAACCGGGATCCGGCCACGCAGGACTGGCCTGCCGCGACGAAGGCCGCGAACGCCGCGCCCTCCGCGGCCACCTCGGGATCGACGTCGTCGAAGACCACGATCGGCGTCTTGCCGCCGAGCTCGGCGGTGACGCGCGCGAACCGCGCCGCGGTCGCCACGGCGGCGGCGCGCCCGGCCTCGGTGCCGCCGGTCAACGTGATCTTGGCGATGTCCGGGTGTCCGGTGAGCCGCTCACCGACCTCGCGACCGCCGGTCACGACGGTGACCACGTCCTCCGGCAGGCCCGCCTTGTGCAGGAGGCCGACCAGTTCGAGCGTGGACAGAGGGGTCAGTTCGGACGGCTTCACCACGACCGTGTTGCCCGTGGCCAGGGCGGCGGAGAGGCTGCGCGCCAGGATGAGCAGCGGGTGGTTGAAGGGCGTGATGATGCCGCAGACGCCCAGCGGCGCCCTGCGCTGGTAGGTGAGGTAAGGGCCGTCGGACGGCAGCACCGCGTCGCGCTGTGCGGCGAGCAGGCCGGCGTTGTAGCGGAACCACTCGGGGACCCGGGAGAGCTGGGCGCGCGTCTCGGTGACCGGCCGGCCGTTGTTGCGGGTCTCCAGCCGGTACAGCGACTCCGTGGCTTCCTCGATCACGTCGGCCGCGCGGAGCAGCAGCCGGCCCCGCCGGCTCCGGGTCAGCGCCGGCCACGGCCCGTCCAGGAACGCCGCCCGCGCCCGGCGGATCACCGCGTCGACCTCGCCGGGAGTGCTGTCCGGCACCGTACGGATCACGGCGCCGGTGGCCGGATCGATGATCGGCCGGTCCCTGGGTTCCTCGGGGGAGTTCGACAGTGCCATGACCTCCGGTGGTGCGACTTCGATGAACTCAGTGTTACGGCGAAGTGTCGCCACGGCCATGTTCGAAGTGACACTGTTTCCGACATGAAGTGTTGGGCTGTACATTCACGGCATGGACGGCGGAGATGCCACGGAGCTGCGCAGCTGGCTGGCGGCGGTCAGCGCCCTGACGGCTGCGGTCAACGCCGGCAGGGGGCTGCGGGACGTCCTCGACCTCGTCGCCGCGACCGCCCGGGAGCTGCTCGGGCTCGACTTCTGCGGCGTGCTCGTGCCGGACCCCGCGGAGCGGAACCTCGTGATCGCCGGCTGGAGCGGGCTCACCGAGGAGTATGTCGCCCGGGTCAACTCCGACCGGCCGGTCCGGCTGGAGGCCGGCGCGTCCGGCGGCGCCCCGTCCAGCCGGGCGTACCGGTCGGGCCGGCCGTGCGCGGTCGCCGACATCTCCCTCGAGCCCGACTTCATCTGGGGCGGCGTCGCCCGCGAGCAGGGCTACCGGTCCATGCTGTCGGTCCCCCTGGTCACCGCCTCCGGCGTGATCGGCACGTTGAACAGCTATCGCTCGGCCGTGCACGAGTTCGGCCCCGAGGAGATCGACCGGCTGCAGTTGCTCGCCGAGCACGCGGCCCTCGCCATCACCTCGGCACGGGTGCTGGACGATCTGCGCGACCAGCGCGACCTCGTGATGCGCTCGGAGAAGATCCACGAACGCCTGCTGCGCGTCGCCGTACGCGCGGGCGGGGTCGAGGGCATCGCCGGCGCCCTGCACGATCTTCTCGGCGCTCCGGTGCTGGTCCAGGGCGTGCGCGGCGAGGTCCTCGCCCAGGCCGGAGGTCCGCCCGCTCCGGAGGACCTCCTCAAGGCCGGAGCCGGCCGGCGCGCTCCGGAGGCCGGGCTCGTCGGCGAGCAGGGCCCGCACGTCGTCGCCGACGTCGTCCTCGAAGGGGAGGTGGCCGCCCGGGTCTGGGTTCCCGGCAGGGCCGGCGACCTCGCACCTCTGGACCGCCGGGCCCTCGAGCACGCCTCCATCGTGCTGTCCCTCGAACTCCTGCGCCGGCGCACCGCCCTTGAGGTCGAGCAGAACCTGCGCGGCGACCTCCTCGCCGACCTCCTCGCCGGCGCCGACCCCATGTCACCCTCCGTACGCGACCGCGCCGGCCTGCTCGGCCACGATCTCGTCCGAGACCATCTCACCCTGGTCGCGCAGGTGACCACGGGCGGGGGCCCGGCTCCGGCGGGCGCCGTCCAGCGCGCGCTGACCGAGGCCGTCGCGCTCGCGTCCGGTGTGCGTCCCCGACCGCTCGTCGCGGTTTACCGCGACGTCATCGTCGCCCTGTGGCCCGTCGTCGCAACCGGCCCCGCGGCCGGCAGACCCGCCGCCGACGCGCTCCGGCGGAGCGTGCGTTCTGCCCGCGGGGTCGACGACGCCACCGTCGCCGTGTCCGACCCGGCCCAGCGCGACCTCCTGAACGCTTACCGCACGGCACGCGGCGCGCTCACTGTCGCCGGCCATGCCGGGCGGAGCGGCAGCACGATCACCCTCGACGATCTCGGCGTCGCGGGGCTTCTCCTGCAACTCGGCGATCCCGTGCGGCTGCGGGCGTACGCCGACCGTACGCTCGGCGCCCTGCTCAGGTACGACCACGACCACGGAGCCGCGCTGCTGCGGACCCTGCGCACCTACCTCGACTCGGGCGTGGACCGCCACCTGACGGCCCGCGCCCTCACCCTGCACCCGAACACCGTGAGCCAGCGCCTTCGCCGCATCGAAGCCCTCACCGGCCTCGACCTCCGCTCGTCCCAGGCAGTGGTCGACGCCCGTGCCGCCCTCATCGTGCTCGACGTGGCAGAAGGAACCGACGCCGCGCACGACCGGGTGTGAGCCTGCCTCCCGGCTTGGCGTCGGTCCCGCCGATCGTCCGGGTCACGCGGTCACGAAGGTCATCACGCTTCGAGCGGGAAGCGTGACGGTGAAGGAACCGTTCGACACGCCGGCCGTGCCCTGGGGTGCGACGTTCCTGCCCGCGTCGGTCAGCCAGGAGGAGACCCTGGACGCGGTGCTGTTCCTCAGGGTGAACTGCTGGCTCACCGCGGAGGTCCCCTTGTTGATGGCGACCACGACGATCGTGGAGCTGCCACCCCGGTACGCCGACACGTAGAGGTTCGACGCCGGGCTCGCCGTCGCCTCGATCCGCACATACCCGGGGCGGACGAACCTGGCGAAGTGCGCCATGTTGGCGCCGCGCTTGCTGATCTGGCCGTCCTCACGCATGGGGCCGTAGCCGCGCCGGATGTACCACCAGATGTACGCCTGGAACTCCGCCTCCACCATGGCGCGGTGGAGGTGCTCCCCCACGTCGAGCGCCTGAGGCCAGAGGTCCGCCGAATCGGAGCTGTTGGGGTAGTAGACCTCGGTCATCCAGAGTTCTTTGCCCGCGCCCTTCTGCTTGAAGAGGGGATAGGGGAAGTTCGCGAACGATGTGCCGTAGAGGTGCGCCCCGATGATGTCCACGTTGGCGAGCGCCGTGGAGTCGCTGAGGATCGGGTCCGACATGTTCTTCAGGTACTGGAAGGACTCGGGCGCGATGACCCTGGTGCCGATCGAGCCGGCGTTCTCCCGAAGGAACCGCACCATTTCGGTGGGAGTCCACCACGTCCAGTCATGCGCGTAATCGGGCTCGTTCTGCACCGATATGCCGTACAGATTCACCCCGTTGTTCCGCAGGTAGGTGGTGAAGTCGTTCAGGTGCTGGGCGTAGGCGCCGTACATGTCGTATCTGAGTCGCCTGGCGTTGGTCTGACTGCCACGGACGAAGGTCTCGACCATGCGGGCGGGGGGATTCCACGGCGACGCGATGACGGCCGCCCCGAGCTCGCTCGCGCGCCTGGCCGTCGCCAGATCACGGCCCCAGTCCGCCTGGTTCTCGGGGACGGGGATCCTCAGCACGGAGAAGCCCAGCCGGCCCTCGCCGGTGCCGAACGCCGTGTCCCGCTGGGCAGCCGTCAGGTCGCCGATCCAGGCCGTGTGGGTCATGCCGCCGAAGCCCCGTATCGTCTGCCGCTGCACCGACGCATCGATGACCGCAGCGGCGGCAGCCATCGCGGCCGGTGTCGCGGCCGCGAGGACCGGCAGGGCCCCCATGGTCGCCAGGACGGCTCTCCGGCTCAGCGATCGCCGCTCGCCGCCGACGGGCTCGTTCCGACCTTGCGTCATGTCTCCTCCTCGTGGCTGTTGGTGCCGAGCCTTTTGGGAGCGCTCCCACTTTCGGAATGCGCCTCGGCCCGGCATCGGCAGCAAGAGTGTCCAGAGTCGCTGATTTCCCGCGTACGGCCTGCGCTGATTGTTCGCGCTAACATCTCTGCAGGAACGTAAAGCCCTTACTGCGACCCGTCAACCGGAGCGGCGGCACGGCCCTTCCCGCAGGCGACAAATTAACTCCTTATCCGCCGCAAATTACGCAGTTTCCGACGGGTGAATTCTGTGAAACTTTCACTTACGCGGACAATGCGGCGCGGGCCGCCGGCAGGCACGTCAGCCGGCCGTCGGGGCCTCTGTCCGTTCGCGGGAGCTGGCGGGCGGGAAGAGCGTGGCGACGGCGCGGATGACGGCGGCGCGGCGGGCGGCCGGGCTGGGGTCGGCGGCGGTACGTGGGGCGACGGCGCCGAGTTCGGTCTGGTCGATCCAGGTCATGGCGATCTGGACGACCAGCGCCATGATGTCGATGGGATCCCAGGCGGGATCGAGATCACCGTTGGCCTGGGCGGCCCGGATTTTTTCGATCTTGGCGGGGAGCGTGCGCAGGACGGCGCCGGTGTAGGGGGTCTCACTGGGTGCGGCGGCCCGTTCCAGACGGCCCCAGAGGATGAACCGGTGCCGGTCGGGGTTCGCGGTGAAGTAGTCGAACAGCTGACCGGCGTAGGAGGGCAGGTCGGCGGGGTCCAGGTGGGCGGCGTCGGCGGCGGCGACGAGTTCGGCGGAGGCGACGTGCTCGTACAGCCCTTCCTTGCTGCGGAAGTAGGCGTAGACGCGTTCCTTGCTGGTGCTGGCGGCCTTGGCGATCCGGTCGACGCGGGCGCCGGCGATCCCGTGCTGGGCGAACTCCGCGCGGGCGGCGGCGATGATCCGGTCGTGGGTGGAATCGGTGCTGGCCATGCCCCAACTTTAGTCAACCGAACCGTTCGGTTTGACCTCGCCGATCCGGCGAGTAGTGTGAGAAGCGTTCATACCAAACGGTTTGGTTTGATTTTGGAGGGATTGCTGTGCAGGAGCGCACTCTTGGCCGTCAGGGTCTGGCCGCCTCAGCCATCGGCTTCGGGTCGATGGGCATCTCCTTCGCCTACGGGCCCGCCGACGAGACCGGCGGGGCGGCCTCGATCCAGCGGGCCCACGAACTGGGCGTCACCCACTTCGACACCGCGGAGCTGTACGGGTGGGGCGAGAACGAGAAGCTGGTCGGCAAGACCGTCGCGGCGTTCCGGGACGAGATCACCATCGCCACCAAGTTCGGGTTCACCCGCGACTACGGCACCGACTCCCGTCCCGAGCACATCCGCGAGGTGCTCGACAACAGCCTGCGCCACCTCGGCGTGGACCACGTGGACGTGCTCTACCAGCACCGGGTCGACCCGAAGGTGCCGATCGAGGACGTCGCCGGGGCCGTCGGGGAGCTGATCGAGGCCGGGAAGGTGAAGTACCTCGGCCTGTCCGAGGCAGGGCCGGAGACGATCCGCAAGGCCCACGCCGTGCAGCCGGTGTCGGTCCTGCAGACCGAGTACTCGCTGTTCGAGCGGGACGTGGAGCAGCTGTTCCCGACGCTGCGGGAGCTGGGGATCGGGTTCGTCGCCTACTCCCCTCTGGGCCGCGGCTTCCTGACCGGCACCGCCCAGCCCGCCGGATCCTACGACCAGGGCGACATGCGCAACCGCGACCTGCGCTGGCAGCCGGGCAACTTCGAGAAGAACGTCGAGGCCGTACGGCAGCTGTCGGAGCTCGCCGCCGGCAAGGGCGCCACCGTCGCCCAGCTCGCTCTGGCGTGGATCCTCGCCCAGGGCGAGGACATCGTGCCGATCCCGGGCACCCGCACCCCCGAGCGAGTGGAGGAGAACACCGCCGCCGCCGACCTCGTCCTCACCCCCGCCGACCTGGACGCCATCGCGGCGATCCTGCCCACCGGCGGCTTCGGCGGCCGCTACGCCGAGGCCTCCCTCCCCACCTGGGTCTGAACCCCGGCCTCCGCAGCCACCCGGGGCCCGCACGGCGTGCGGCGTCGGCGTCGAAGAGCCCGCGCCACACGCGGGTCCTCGGGTTCTCGCCGCGACGGTGAGCGGCCGGGCCGGGCAGGCCCGCGGGCACTCGCAGGGCTTCAGCGGGCGGCGAAGCGGGCCCCGACCCAGGCGAGGATGTCGGCCATCGCGCCGTCGTCGATCCCGGTCGCGGCACCGTAGGTGTCGTGCTCCAGGCCGTCGTAGACCCGGTAGGTGACCTGGGTGCCGGTGCCGCGGAGTTCGCCGGCGACCTTGGTGTTGACCGATTCGGGGGTGACGGTGTCCGCGCCGCCCTGCAGGAACAGCACCGGTCCTGCGACGCGCTTCTGGCCGACGCTGTTGTCGCGCAGGTATCGGGTGAAGCGCGGGTCGCCGGAGTAGCCCGGCTGGATCAGTGCCGGTCCGGTCAGATCCGCGTACACCGCGGTGGCCACACCCAGGCAGCCGTTCCGGGCACCGTCCATGCGGGCCACGGCGACCGGGGTCAGCAGGCGTCCGACGTCGATCGCCGGGTCGCTGTACGCGGCGCCCTGGGCCAGCAGCGGGGCGAATCCGCCGTACGGGACGGTCGTGGCGACGTGGGCGGCCAGGGTGGGCAGGTCGGCGGCGGGCGAGGTGACGACCACGCCCCGGTAGCCCGGCACCGGGCGGGTCAGCTGGCGTTCGGCGAAGGCGAGTGCGGCGCCGCCGCCCTGCGAGTGGCCCCACAGCACCCACTCGCCCGACAGGCCTGGCACCGCCTGGCGCGCGGACCGTACCGCACCGGCGATGTCCTCCGCCGCGGCGGCCTTGTTCAGCAGTTCCGGACGGCCGGTCGTGCCCAGGCCCGCGTAGTCCGGGGCGACCACCGCGTACCCCTGCTCCAGGAACCGGACCATCTGGTTGCCGTGGTAGAGGTCGCGCATCAGCGACGGCGCGCAGCCCGCCGCGATGCCGCTGGCACCGTGCGCGTCCACGACCACCTTCCAGCCACCGGCCGGACGCGGGCGGTCCTGCGGCACCAGGACGACGCCGGAGGCCGCCACGTCCCGGCCCCGGGAGGTACGGGAGTGGTACAGCACGCGGACGGCTTCGACCGGCTTGTCCTCCACCACGTAGTCGGAGGTGGTCTCCGCGCGGATCAGGGTCCCGCCCGGCGCCCACGGCAGCGGGTCGGGCGCATCGTAGAAGGCGGTGCGAGGCAGGGCGTTCTGCCGCTGGGCGGCCCAGGCCCAGTCGATCTGGCAGGCCTGGTCGCAATCGTCGGCGTTCGCGCCGGTAGTGGGCCCGGTGGCAGGCACGGTGGCCAGGACGGCACCGACCGCGGCGGCCAGGGAGAGCCGGCGGACGCCGGTCAGCAGGGCATGACGAACAGACCTCATGGGAGGCTCCTCTTCATTGGGGATCGGTCAGCGGGAACGAACGGGACCTGCCGCGTGGCGGCCGTCGACCTGCTTCCCGCTGGGTCCATAGACGAAGTCGGCCGTGGTGTCCAGGATGAACTCCATCGGGAAGCCCAGCTCGATCGCGGCGGCCTCCTCCAGCCGGTTCACCGCCTCTCCGGGCAGGTCCAGGTCGATCGCGGCGAGGTTGTCGGTCAGCTGGTCCAGGGTGCGGGCGCCGAGGATCGGGTGGATCCAGGGCCGGTGCGCTCGCGTCCAGGCGATGGCGACCTGCGACGAGGAGACGCCGAGTTCGTCGGCCACGGCGTCCACCGTACGGGCGACGGCCAGGTCGCGCTCGGAGACGGTGGCCCGCTCGACCCGGGAGGGGCCCTCGGCGCCGCTCCTGGTGAACTTGCCCGACAGGACGCCTCCGGCCAGCGGCGACCACGCGGCCACCGACAGTTCCAGGGCGGCGGCCATGGGCAGCAGTTCCCGCTCGATGTCGCGTTTGACAAGGCTGTAGGGCAATTGGAGGCCGGCGAACGGGGTCCACCCGCGGAACTCGGCGATGGTGTTCGCCTGGGCGATCAGCCAGGCGGGCGCGTCGGAGATCCCGACGTACAGCACCTTGCCCGCCCGTACGAGATCGTCGAGGGCCCGCATGGTCTCCTCGACGGGCGTGTTGGGATCCCAGATGTGCACCCACAGGAGGTCGAGGTAGTCGGTGCCCAGCCGCTGCAGGCTGGCCTCGACCGAACGGACCAGGTTCTTCCGGTGGTTGCCGCTGGCGTTGGGGTCGGTGCCGTCCATGGTCAGGGTGTACTTCGTGGCCAGCACGAAGCGGTCGCGGTCGGAGCCGAGCAGTTCTCCGACGATCCGCTCGCTGCTGCCCTCGGTGTACCGGTTGGCGGTGTCGATCACGTTCCCGCCCGCTTCGGCGTAGGCGGTGAACATCTTGCGGCACTCCTCGACGGAGGCGCCCCACCCCCACTCTTGTCCGAAGGTCATCGTTCCCAGGAACATGTCCGACACCCGCAGACCGGTGCGGCCGAGCAGTCGGTAACGCATCACATGCTCCTGTCGAAGAACGAAACGGTCCAATCAATGGCAGGGATTACGTAACGGTCGTCGTCGTACAACTCGATGTGGTTGCCGGTGTCGAGCAGGAAGAGTTCCTTGGGCTCGGGCGCCGCCGCGAAGGCGGCCTGCGCGTCGGCCACGGGAATGGCCTGGTCGCCGGTGCCGTGCACGATCAGCAGAGGAGCGGAGACCAGCGGCAGGTAGGAGTCGACGTCCAGCGCCAGCTCCTGCAGCACCGACAGCGCGGTGCAGCGGTTCTCCCAGCCGGGCCGGGCCCCTCGCTCCGTCCCGTAGTACTCGAACGGTTCCGGGCCGGGGTTCCCCGCGGGCATGCCTTCGGGGTTGACGGCGGGCCAGTACTCGATCTCGCCGGTGTCGGACTGCCGCTGCGCTATCTGCGCGAACTGGGCCATCAGCGCCGCGAAGTTCTCCGCGCCGAACCGGTCACGGATCAGCCCGGGGTTGTTGTAGGCGGCCGCGATCAACGCGACGGCCTTGACCCGGGGGTCGAACGCGGCGAGCTGCACCGAGTAGATCCCGCCCAGGCACACCCCGCACAGCGCGATCTTGTCGGGGTCGACCTCCGGCCGGGAGCCCAGGAAGCTGACCGCGTTGCGCAGATCCGAGACCTTCGCGGAGGCGTCCTCGTGCTGACGCGGTTCGCCCTCGCTGTCACCCCAGTTGCGGTGGTCGAAGGCCAGGGCCACATATCCACGCTGCGCGAACCGCTCCGCGTAGTAACCGGTGACCTGGTCCCTCACCCCGGAGAACGGGCCGGTCAGCACCACCGCGCCGCGGCCGGTCCCGGGCTCGGGCAGGTGAAGGTCGCCGGTCAGCCGGTACCCGTCGCTGCCGAACTCGACCTTTTCCATCGACATCAGGAATCTCCTTCACGCTCACGCAGGCGCTTGCGGGCGCCGTGCGAACTGCCGGAGAGGAGATTTTCAAATCTGACGGGTCGCTCGATAGCGTGTCCGTCACCTGTTGAGATGTGAATTTTTCATAGCGACGGGCGGCCTCAGATCCAGCCCGCCTCGGTCGCGATTCTGATGGCGTCGACGCGATTGCGAGCGTCCAGTTTCGCCGCCGCGGACGTGAGGTAGTTGCGGACGGTCCCGGGGGTGAGGAAGAGCTGTTCGGCGATCTCCCCAGGGGAGGCGCCCGTGGCCGACAGGCGCAGCACCATCGTCTCCCGCTGCGACATGGGACTTGCCGACGCCTCCAGCGCCGCTGCCGTGAGCGCCGGGTCCAGCACCCGGCCGCCCGAGGCCACGGTCCTGATCGCACCGGTCAGCTCGGCGTGCCGTACGTCCTTGGGCAGGAACCCCGCCACCTGAGCGGCGAGCGCCCGGCGGAGCTGGCCCGGCCGGTTCAGACCGGTCAGGATCAGCACCCGGCACCCGGGCAGCCGCTCGCGGAGCCGTTCGGCGGCGGTCAGGCCGTCCACCTCGGGCAGGTCGATGTCGAGCACGGCCACGTCAGGCCGGACCTCCAGCGCGGTCGGCACGATGAGCGCGCCAGAGGCGAGCTCCGCCACCACCTGGAGGTCGTCTTCCAAGGACAGCAGCCCCACCAGCGCCGAACGCAGCAGCTCCACGTCCTCGGCGAGCAGAATCCTGATCACGCCGAACAGTATCACCAGGCCTTCCGGCAGCCGGGTGTGGTGCCAGGCAGGTGGTACCGGATGATTGGTCCCACTAATCTCCATTTTCCCGACGCGGCAGTGAAGGACGACCCGGTGGACGACGAGTTGGACGACACTCGGGATACGCGGCTGCGGTTGGTGCGCGCGATGATGTGGGCCGCCCTCGGCCTGATCATGACCTTCCGGCTGATGGTGGCGTTGGAGGAAGGGCTGGCGTGGCCGGTCGTGCTCGTCACGATGGCTCCCTATCCGCCGCTGGTGGCGTTGCTGGCCGGGCCGCATCGCCTCCGGGTCCGCAACGGCCTGCTGGCGGCGCTGGTGATCCTGTACGCCGTGCCGTTCGCCGTCGCGGGCACGCACTGGGAGTGGCTGCCGTGGCCGCTGGCGGTCGCGGTGCTGTGCTCCTTCCGGGGGCGGGTGGCCTGGCCGCTGTTCGGGCTCCTCCTGGTCGCCACGGGCGTGGCCGGATTGTGGGCCGGCGACGACGTGCTGACGACGATCATGAGAACGCTGAAGACCGCCACCAACGGTCTGATCGTCTTCGGCCTGTACGCCCTGACGGTGATGGCGGCCAGGCTCGACGCGGCGCGCGGGGATCTGGCGCGGTTGGAGCTGCAGCGGGAACGGCGACGGCTCGGCGGCGAACTGGGCGCGGTCGTCGGCGAGCACCTGCGAGCGGTCTCGGAGCGGCTCGCGCAAGCCGTCGACGCCGAACCGGAGATCGCACGCGACCGGCTCCACGTGGCCGTCGGCGCCGCCCGGCAGGCGCTGGCCGACATCCGTGCCACGGCCGCCGGCTACCGCGTCTCGCCCCCTCTGCCGCCGCCGATCGAGTCGCCGAAGGTGGCGCGCCTCATGCTGGCCGCGCTGATCGCCTGCCAGGCCGCGCTTCACGCGGTCGTCTCCGTCATGACCTACCACCGGCCGTGGACCCTGCTCCTGACGGTGCCGTTGATGTGCGCGGCCGGAGTGATCCTGCTGCTGATGAAGCCGTCACGCAGGCAGATGATCCTTCTCGGGCTGCTGCTGGGTGTCCCCGTCATACCGTTCGGCTACCTGCTCTGGGAGCTCGTCTTCCTCACCTGCCTGTGGCCCTTCTTCCTCGGGCTGGTGCTCACCCGCATGCGGCCGCCGCGCTCCCTGGTCCTCACCGGTGTGGCGGTGGCGCTGTACATCACGCTCCTCTTCTACCCGCCGCCGGTACCCAACCTGGCGGGGATGGCGGCGAACCTGATATCCCTGACCATCCTCACCTGGGTCTCCTACGGTTTGATCCGGCTGTCGAATCTGGTGGTCCTGCTGCACCAGGCCGAACGGGACCTGACCCGTGAAGCCCTCATCCAGGAGCGCACCCGGGTCGCCCGCGACCTGCACGACCTGCTGTCCTTCAGCCTGTCGGCGGTGGCGCTCAAGGGAGAGCTGTGCGAGCGGTTGCTGGACATCGACCCGGTACGCGCCCGCGCCGAACTGGCCGCACTGCCCGAACTGGTCGAGCGCGCACGGGCCGAACTGGAGTCAGTGGCCCACGCGACCGTGGGGCTGAGCCTTGACCAGGAACTGGCCGCGGCGCACACCGTCCTGGAGACCGCCGGGATCCGGACCGTCGCCACCGTCGAGACCGGACCCCTGCCACCCGAGGTGGACACGGCGATGGCCGCGGCATTGCGCGAGGCGGTCACCAACGTCGTACGGCACAGCACCGCCCGAACCTGCACCATCACCATCGTCTCCGTGGGCCACACGGTCCGGCTGCGCGTCGTCAACGACGGAGCCGCCGAAGCCCCGCCCTCAGCCCCGCGACCGGGCCCCGGCGGATCAGGGCTGACCGGCCTGGCCGAACGCACCGGAGGCCGGCTCACCGCCGGATCGCAAAGGGGCGGCCGCTTCGAACTGGTCGCCGAATTCGCCACGGGCCCTTAGCTTGCGTTTTAGGGGATCATGCGGTGGTCTTCTTGGGTACGGGGTGAGGTCGAGCTTGGCCGCGGCGGCCAGCCCGTCGTGGGCGAGGCCGACGGCCATCCCCTGATCGCGCAGCCCTTCGGCGACCACCTCGGCCAGGGCGTGATCGTCTTCGACGACGAGGACCCTCATGCCGCCACCGCCACCCTGGCAACCGGAAGCGTGATCGACACGCGTAGGCCACCCCCGTGCCGGGCGAGCAGCGCGAGCCGGCCCCCGTGCGCGGCGGCGCCCGCCACCGCATCCGACGGCACGCCGTACGGCCAGCCGAATGTGATCGATCAGGGGCCGGGCATGAGCGCGGCCGACCGCACCCGCGCCTTCGACCGGTTCTGGCGCGCCCTCGGCACCACCCACCACGACGGCACCGGCCTGGGACTGCCCGGCATACGCACCCGTTGAGGTCCTGCGCGGCTCGTGCTCGCCCGGGAGCTCGTCGGAGGCATTTGACAAACGGAATTTTCAAATCCACTATGCGTTTATGGGTGCGGAACTCGACGTGGTACGCGGATCGCTGTCACCGCTGCGCAAGCGGGTGCTGGAGGAACTTCGCGAGCCGGCATCTGCCACGACGGTCGCCGCGCGGCTGGGGGAAACCCGGCAGCGGGTCAACTACCACCTCCGCGAGCTGGAGAAGGCCGGGCTGGTCGAGGTGGTGGAGCTGCGTCAGCGGCGCGGCCGCCAGGAGCGGATCGTGCGCGCGACCGCGCGGACCGTGGTGGTGGCGCCGGAGGTGGTCGGCGCGCCCTCTCCCGGCGAGCAGGACCGTTTCGCGGCCGACACGCTCCTGGCCGTGACCGCCCGCACGTTCGGCGACGTGGCCGAGATGCGCGAGCGGGCCGCGCGGGAGGGCAAGCGGCTGGTCACCTTCACCATCGAGACCGACGTGGGCTTCGCCGAACCGGCCGACATCAGCCGGTTCGCCACCGACCTGGCCGCCCGCGTGGCCGACCTGGTGGCCTCCTACGACTCACCCGAGGCGACTCGCCGGTACCGCCTCATCATCGGCGGCCATCCCACGCCCGTAAGCGATCAAGAACGAGAGGACAGGCCATGAATCACCAGAAGCGTCCGTTGGTCGAGCTGACCGTCGACGCGCGCCAGGACGCGGTCTGGCGTGCCGTCAGCACGCCGGAGGGATTGCACGAGTGGTTCGGCTACGACTACGACGCGAGCCACACCGCTCCGGCCAGGCCTGCCACGGGCCTGGCGGAGGAGATCCGGTCCTTCGTCGACGACTCCGAGCTGCATCCGCCCGAGCGGGTCGCCTTCGACGACGGCACCGAGCTGACCTTGACCGCCGACGGTACGCGCACGGTGGTCCGGCTCGTGGTGCCCAGCCTGGAAAGCGCGGACTGGCAGGACCTGTACGGCGGAGTCGCCGAGGGATGGCGGTTCTACCTGGAGCAGCTCCGCTTCTACTTGGACAGAGCTCCGTCGGGGCGCCGCCGTACCATCTACCTGGCAGGCCAGGCCACCGGGGCGCAGGTGATCGAGATCATCGGCCCGGGCACCCGCTGGCACGGGGCCGGCATCGTGAACGACGAGGGCCACCTCGTCTCGGTCGGCGCCGACCCCGCCGATCCCCAACCTGCCCAGGTCAACGTCATCGTCAGCACCTACGGCCTGGACGACGGCGACTTCGCCGCACTACGCGACCGGTGGGCCGCCCGCTGGCAGGCGAACGTCAAGGACCCCGAGGTCATCCCGTAACGCCGGGGAGTCGAGAGGACCAGGCCGCCGCTGCACCACCGCGAGCGAGAACGACAGCAACCCGCCCACGATTACGCCGTCATTCCGCTTCTTGCGGACCGGTGGACGCTCTGTCCAGCCCGGTTAGTCGAGCCAGAACGGCGAAGCCGTCGTCGGTGCCGGGCCAGTGCCTGCGTACGGCGGGCAGCCCGGCACGGCGTACGACAGAGCGCAGGACGGCGGTGACGATGATGGCGTCGTCGGCGTAGCCGAGCAGGGGGATGAAGTCGGGCACCAGGTCGATAGGAAGGGCCAGGTACGCCAGCAGCAGCGCCAGCCGGACCCGTACCCCGCGCGGCAGATCGGGATCGGCCGCCAGGCGGCGCACCAGCCGCAGCACATCCGGCAGCAGCCGCAACGCCTCACGCAACAGGCCGCCACGGGGCCGGATGATCGCCAGCGCGCCGATCAGCACCACCCAGGCCACCAGCAGCGCCACCACGATCCCGATCAACAGGTCCCAGACCCACGAACCGGTCATGCCTCATCACCCTCACGCACATCCGATGGCCCGACGCCGATCGGGGCCTCGGCCGCCAGCGCCGCCTGCTCGAAGGCGGCCAGGTCGGCGGACGCCTCCTCGACCGCCGCCCGAGCCGCCGCGCCGGTCGGGGCGGCGAAGTAGTCCCGCGCGTCGATCTTGGCCATCCAGGAGCGGAACCGTTCCAGATCCGCCTCCGACTCCTCGACCTCGGCGTAGGTGGCCCTGCCCCGCTCCCGTTCCATGGCCAGTTCGTCGCGGAAGGCGGGCAGGCGCTCCAGCACCTCGGCGTACTCGGCGTCGCGGGCGGCGTTGAACTCCCCGATGACCTGCCGCTCCTCCGCCGCGTCGGTCAGGGTCAGGCGCAACATGCGGCCCGTGCCGCCCTGCTGGCGCACCCGATCCAGCAACCGCCGCACCTGCCGCAACGTCTGCTCCCGCTCGGGCAGCAGACATACCGACTGCTGCAGATACAACGCACCCAGCGAACGCAGCTTGCGCCACACCTGCACACGAAGCGTCGGCGCGGCCCCGGCCGTGGACACGCTGACCAGCAACCATCCCGGCTCTTCCGTAGGACCCGTCACACCGCCATGTTACATCCGTAACAAATGGCAGCAAGAGGTGTACATCGCATCGGATGCACACCGCCGTCGCCGGGTCGGCAGTGGGTGAGTGAGCTGTCGTGATCGAACTTTGTCCGGGCCGGGCGCATCGAATCCCGCATAGTCACTGACAAACGGGGATGATGTATGGCGACGAAACTGCTGGATGGGGATCCGCAGCGGCTGGGGCAGTACTGGCTGGCGGGGCGGCTGGGCGCGGGCGGCCAGGGGGTCGTCTACGAGGCCTACACGGAGGATGCCCGCCGCGTCGCGATCAAGGTCCTGCACAGCGACCAGGCCGCCCAGCTGGGCAGGGAGATGACGGCCGCGCAGCGGGTGGCCTCGTTCTGCACCGCGCGCGTGCTCGACGCCCAGTTGGAGGGGACTCGGCCGTACATCGTCAGTGAGTACGTCGAAGGGCCGAGCCTGCGTCAGGTCGTCCTCGACGGCCGCCGGTTCGTGGGCGGGGACCTGCACCGGCTGGCCACCGCCATCGCCACCGCCCTGACCGCCGTCCATGAGGCGGGCGTGATCCACCGTGATCTGAAGCCGGACAACGTGCTGCTCGGGCCGGACGGCCCGCGAGTGATCGACTTCGGCATCTCCCGGACGATGGAGATGTCGCTCACCGAGACCGGCCTGGTCTCGGGAACGCCCACGTACATGGCCCCGGAGGTGTTCACCGGGCACCGGGCGGGGGCGCCGGCGGACGTGTTCGCCTGGGCCGGCATCATGATGTTCGCCGCCACCGGCGAGGACCCGTTCCAGGCCGAGAGCCTGGGTGGGGTCATGCACCGGGTGTTGTCCGCCAGCCCGGATCTCAGCGTGCTGCCCGAGTCGCTGCACCCGCTGGTGGCCGCCGCCCTGGCCAAGGATCCGCTCGACCGTCCGACCTCCCGGGAGCTGCTGCTCGGCCTGGTCAGCGGCGGCGGGCAGCTGGATGTCGCCGGGCTGCTCGCCGTGGGCGGCCGCGAGGCCACCCGGATCGCGGTGACGGCCGACGATCCCGCGCTGGGCGCGCTGGCGGAGGAGGCGTACGCGATGCTCGGGCCCGCCGAGCGCGAGATGGTGGCCGAGGTCTTCCTGCGGCTGGTCACCGTGGACGAGCATGGGGAGCTGATCGGACGGCGGGCGGCCCGGGCCGAGCTCCTCCAGGGAAGAGGGCAGCACGAGACGGCGGCGATCAACCGGATTCTGGAGGTGTTCACGTACCTCCTGGCCACGGGCGGCGAGGAGATCTGGCTGGCGCGGCCGGCCCTGCCGCACGCCTGGCCCCGGTACAGGCACTGGATCGGCAACAACCGCGACGGGCTGGCGGTCCACCGGGAGATCCTCACGGCGGCGCGCCGGTGGGACGGGGCCGGCCGGCGGGACGGCGACCTGTTCCGCGGCAGCAGTCTGGACGACGCCCTGCAGTGGGCGGCCAACTCTAGGCGCGACATCACGCTGGCCCCGGTGGAGCGAGGTTTCCTCCAGGCGAGCGCGGACCTGTCCAGACGCGGCGCCAAGCGTGCCCGGCTGGTGTCGCTGGCCCTGGGCGGGCTGCTGGTGATCTCGCTGGTGGCCGGCGGGCTGGCCGTCCAGCAGGGCTTGGTCGCCGATCGGCGCGCCGAGGAGGTCACCGCGTCGCTCGGCAGGTCGGAGGCGACCCGGCTGGCCGGGCTCGTGCAACAGGTACGCGTCACGGATCCGATGCTGGCGATGCGGCTGAGCGTGGCGGCGTGGAGCCTGGACCGCACGCCGCTCACCAGGGCAGGGCTGATGACGGCGCTCGCGCAGCGCGAGTCGGCGACGTTCACGGATCGGGTGAGCGCCGGCGACACGGTCCGGGCCCTCGGTGCCGACGGGCGTACCTTGGCCGACGTCAGCCAGGACACCGCCCAGGTGTGGGACGTGCGCACCGGGGAGCGGATCGGTGGGATCAACCGGCTGGGGCTGGCCGGAGACCAGGTGACCGCGGTGGCCCTGGCCCCTTCGGGCCGTACGCTCGTCGTCCTGACGGACAAGCGGATCCGGGCCTGGGAGCTGTCCGGCGGAACGGCCATCGGGACCTGGGTCTTCGATCGCCCGCTCGACCTCGTGAACGGCTGGGCGGAGATCGTCCGCGCGGACGACCGGACGGTGGTGATCCGTGACCCCGACACGTACCAGCAGTGGAATCCGCGGACCGGCGAGCGCACGCGGCCTTCCACGGTCGCCGCGACGGCGAGCGCGGACGGCAGGTGGCAGGCGACGCCGCGGGCGAAGTCGGTGCGCCTGACCGACGTCGAGGACAGGTCCGTCGTGGACATCGGCGTCAAGGACGGCGCCGGCACACAGGGGACCTGGAACCGCGGCGCGGTGACGATCAGCGGGGACGGGAAGCTGCTCGCCTCGATCACCGGCAAGGAGGTCCAGTTCTGGCGGATGGCCGATGCCCAGCTGCTCACCGCGGTGCCGCTGCTGGGCAACATGGACATTGACGGCGAGCAGCCCCAGGGCGCCTTCGACGGCCGGACGTTCCGCTATCTCGTCGAGGACCGGGTCTTCTCCGTCGACGTCTCCGACCTCTCCGTCGCCCCGGCGGACTCTTCGACCAATTTCGGCAGGCTGAGCCCGGACGGGCAGCTCTCGGTGACCCAGACCGGCGACCGGACCCAGCTGCGCGACGTACGCAGCAACAAGGCGGTGGGCACCCTGCCCGCCATGGAGGAGGCGTACTTCAGCAAGGACGGCAGGCTGCTGGCCGCGGTGGACCAGGGCACGGTGAAGATCGTGGACGTCGCCACGCGAGCCGCCCTGGGCCAGATCGACCCGGGAGATCTGGAGCCCCACGTGGTGAGCTTCAGCCCGGACGGCACCCGCCTCGCGCTCGTCCTGCGCAGCCCGGACGACGGCCGCGCCGTGCTCAAGTACGCCGCCCAGGTATGGGACTGGAAGGCCAAGCGGAAGCTCTGGAACACGACGCTCCCGGAGACGAACGACGTGGCCTTCTCCCCCGACGGCAGGCGGCTGGCTCTCGCCGGTGCCGGCCAGCGCCTGCTCGACGCCGCCACCGGACGGCCGGTGACCGGGCCCTTCAGCGTCAGCGGAAAGGACACCGTCGGCCGCCGGATCTTCTTCCTCCACAAGGGCGACGGCGTGGTGGTCCTGGACTCCCGAGGCCGCCTGACACTGTGGGACACCGCCGGCAAGCGCCTCGGGCCGGTCGTCCGCGACAAGTCCGGCGATCTGTCGATCGCCGCCTACTCCCCGCGTGACGACGTCGTCGCGGTCGGCGCGACGGACGGCAGGGTGCGGTTGTTCGATCCGGTCACGGGAACGAGCCTCGGTACGCTGCGTGACTTCGGGGGAGGTCGGGATTCGGAGATGGGGCAGCTCCAGTCGATCGCCTTCACGGCTGACGGGGCCGGCGTCGTCACCCTTGATCTCAACGGGGTGGCGCGGACGCACGTCGTCGAGCCTGCCGGTGTCATCCAGGCGATCTGCCGGCGGGCGGGCGGCTCCCTCACCACCGCTGAATGGAGGGCCTACGTCCCGGACCTTCCGTACCGCGACAGCTGCCCGTGAGCGCGGGAGCTCCAGTCCGCGAGTTCGGTGAGCAGGAGTGCCTCGGCGAGGCAGGCGCGTTCGAAGTCGGCCAGGTGCAGGTTCTCGTCGGTGCTGTGGGCGCGGGCGGCTGGGTCGCCTCCGGGGCTCGTGATGAGGACGGCGGCTTTCGGGTACGCGGCGGCGAATTCCGCGACGAAGGGGATGGCGCCGCCGCCTCCGAGATCGACCACGTCGGCGTCGAAGGCCCGCTGATAGGCGCGGCGTGCCGCGTCGAAGGCCGGACCCCGGGTGTCGACCGCGTACGGCTGCGCGATCTCCGCCTCGGTGACCTCGACCTGCGCGCCCCAGGGCGTGTGGTCGCGGAGGTGCCTGGCCAGGGCGGCGCGGGCCCGTACCGCGTCGTCGCCCGGCGCGATGCGCAGGCTCACCTTGGCTCGGGCGGATGCGGTGAGGGCGTTGGCGGCTCCGGATACGGCGGGCGCGTCGATGGCCAGGACGGTCGCCGCGGGTCCGGTCCAGACCCGTTCGGGGATGCCGCCCGAGCCGAGCAGCCTGACGCCGTCGAGCACGCCCGCCTCGGCCCGGAACCGTTCCGCGGGGTAGCCCGTCCGCGGTGGGCTACCGGTGACCAGACCGTCCACCGCGACGTGGCCGTCCTCGTCGTGGAGGGTGGCGAGCAGGCGGCACAGCGTGGTGAGCGCGTCGGGAGCGGCCCCGCCGTACGTGCCGGAATGCACGCTCTCGGCCAGCGTCCGCACCTCGACGACGCAGTTGGCCATGCCGCGCAAAGTGGTGGTGAACGAAGGGACGCCGACGTCGATGTTCTCCGAGTCGGCGAGCACGATCACGTCAGCGGCGAGCCTGTCACGGTGCCGGTCGAGGAAGGCGCCGAGCGTCGGGGAGCCGATCTCCTCCTCTCCTTCGACGATGACGACGACTCCGACCGGCGGACGCCCGCCGTGCGCGCGCAATGCGGCCAGGTGGGTGGCGATTCCCGCCTTGTCGTCGGCGGATCCGCGGCCGTACAGCCGCCCGCCGCTTTCGCGCGGCTCGAACGGCCTGCTCGACCACAGGGCGGGATCGCCGGCGGGCTGCACGTCGTAGTGGGCGTACAGCAGCACGGTGGGACGGCCGGGTGGTGCGGGACAACAGGCGAGGACCACCGGCCGGCCGCCGGGGACGTCGTCCAGGATCTCCACCTCCTGCGCGGCGCCGGTCCGGAAGAGCTGTGCCGTCAGCTCCGCGCAACGGCGCACGTCCTCGGCCGCGGCCGGGTCGGCGCTCACGGAGGGGATGCGGATGAGGGCTTCGAGGTCGGCTCGTACGCCCGGCAGCACCTTCTGTACGGCGCGCCGCAGGTCATCGCTCATTGATGGGCTTCCTTTCCGATCGGGTGTCGAGCCAGGAGGGAAGAACGGCGAGAGCCAGCACCGCGACGATCAGCGCGAACCCCGCCGGATATCCCGCGGGCCCGGCCACGAGTCCGAACCCGACGGCGCCGATCCCCATCCCGCCGTCGTAGGCGAGGTTCCACAGCGCGCTCACCCGGCCGAACGCGGAGGAGGAGGACCGCGCGAGCATCAGCACCAGGGTGACGTTCTGGGCGGCGCCGAAACCGGCGCCGAAGAGCGCCGCCCCCGCGATCACCGCGTAGGGGTTGTCGAGCCAGACGATCCCGGCCATCCCGATGACCGCGGCGAGCACGGCCGGCATCAGCAGGACGGACTGGCCGTGGCGGTCGCCGTATCGGCCGGCCGCCCACCGTGCGAGCGGCATCGCGCAGGAGTGTGCGAGCAGCGCCGTCGCGGCCGTCCGCGCTGAGCCGGCGGGGACGGCCAGCGGCAGGAACGTCAGCAGCACGCCGGCCGCCGGCGTGATCGTCGCGAAGACGATGACGGGCCGGGCAAGACCGGCGTGGCGCAGAGCGCGAAGGACGCCTCCATGCTGCTCGACCGGCGCCGCCCTCGCGGGCAGCCCTGGAATCCCGATGAGCGCGAGCAGCGCCAGCCCCGTCCCCGCGAGGAAGACCGGTCCGTAGCCGATGAGCGGAACCAGCCACAAGCCGGTCGGCAGTCCCAGGATCGCGGGGATCCCGACGGCCACGCCGTACGCGCCCAGCGCCTCGCCCCGGCGTTCGGCCGGGGCCAGCTCGGCCACCATGGCAGGGCCCACCACGACCACGATGGCCAGGCCGGCCCCGCGCGCCAGGCTCGTGGCCAGCACCATCGGCAACGCCGAGGACAGGACCAGCAGGGCCGGGGGAACGCCGAGGAGGAGGACGCCCAGCGCCATGCCGACGCGGTAGCCGTACCGGGCCAGCAACGCCGGCATGGCCAGTTCCATGAGCACCGTCGCCAGCATGGTGACGCCGGTGGACAACCCGGCGCCCATATCCCCCGAACCACCTGACGCCGTGTACAGCGGAACGATCGGAACAAGCAGGTAGAAGCTCGTCATCGCAGCGACCGAGGTCATCCCCAGGATGACCATCGGACGGCTGAGCAGCGGTTGCACACCGGTCTGGATCACCGGGCCAGCCTCGCCAGAACGGCCGCCGAACACATCGGGCGAATGCCCTATCCGCCATCCCTAGGTTTCATCCCGATCTGAGAACCTGTGTCCCATGGTCTTCGTAGGCAGGGACGCGGAGCTGACCGCTCTGGACACGGCCTACGCGCATGCCCGGGAAGGCTCTCCCGCCACCGTGCTGCTCGGCGGCGAAGCCGGGGTGGGCAAGTCCCGGCTGATCGCCGAGTTCACGGCGCCGCTGGCTGGAGAGGCGTGGCTGCTCTCGGGAGACTGCCCCCAGGTGGGCGAGAACGGCCTGGCGTTCGCGCCGTTCACCGCCATGCTGCGCCGCCTGCTGCGCGAGATCGGCCCGGACGGCTTCCTCCGCCTCCTGCCCCGTGGCGAGCCCGGTGAGCTCGGCAGGCTGCTGCCGCTCCTGGGCCGGCCCGCAGGTGACGGCGATCCCGCCCTGACGCAGGCGCGGCTCTTCGAAGAGTTCCTCACCCTGTTCGAGAACCTCGCCGAGGACCGGCCCTTGGTGATCGTCGCCGAGGACGCGCACTGGAGCGATCGCTCAAGCCGGGAGTTGCTCGACTTCCTCATCAGGAACCAGCAGGCGGCCGCGGCGTTCCTCCTGGTCGTGACCTACCGGAGCGACCACCTGCACCGGACGCATCCGCTCCGCCCCGTGCTGGCCGAATGGGATCGCCGGCCGTGGACGACCCGGATGGAGCTCGGCCGGCTCGGCAGGGGCGAGGTGGTCCGGCAGCTTCGCGGCCTGCTCGGCGGCGAGCCGGCCCCCGCGGTCATCGAGGACGTCGTCCGGCGCAGCGAGGGCAACCCGCTGTTCGTCGAGGCGCTGTCGGCCCGGGCGGGCGCGCCGGTGCCCGCGTCCATTCGCGACCTGCTGATCACCCCGCTCGACCGGCTGCCGCGGGAAACCCGCCGGATGGTCCACGCCGCGGCCGTCGGCGGCGCCCGGGTCGGCCACGCGCTGCTGCGCACCGTCACGGGGCTGGACGACGCCGGCCTCACCGACGCGCTGCGCCCCGCGGTGAGCGCGAACCTCCTGCTGATCGAGGAGGAGGTGTACGCGTTCCGTCACACGCTGATCCAGGAGGTGCTCTACGAGGACGTGCTTCCCGGGGAACGCGGGCACCTTCACGTACGCTATGCCGAAGCCCTGGAGACGGACCCGGAGCTCGCCCCGCTGGGCCGGGCGGCGTACGAGTCCGCGCTGCACTGGCATGCCGCCAAGCGCCATCCGGCCAGGACGCTGGCGGCCGCCCGCCGCGCCGCCGCCGAGGCCGCGGCGTCCCTGGCGCACGCGGAACACCTGCACATGCTGCTTCGCGTGCTGGAGCTGTGGGATCAGGCGCCCGATCCGGCCACTTCCAAGGCCGGCGTGCTCGACGAAGCGATACGCGCCGCCATCGCCGCGGGCGAGAACTCGACCGCCGTCCAGCTGGTCGAGACAGCGCTCCCGGCCGAGGTCGATCCCGCGCGTGCCGGCTGGCTGCTCGCCCACCGCGGCGAACTGCGCCACCTCCTCGGCCTGCCGGGCGACCTGGACGACCTACGCGAAGCCGCCCGGCTCACACCGGGCGGGCATCCGGCACGCGCGACCGTACTCAATCTGCTCGCCAATCGCCTCCTCACGGTCCCGCTGGAAGAAGAAGGCCGCGTCGCCGCCCGCGAGGCGCTGGACGCGGCGCAGGCCGCGGACGATGCCAGGGCCGAGGTCATGGCCACCGTCAACCTGACGTACGCGCGGGCACGCGCCGGCGACCTCGACGCCCAACTGCCTCACCTGATCACCGTCCAGGCGACGGCCCGCCGCATCGGTGACGAGGGCGCGCTTTTGCACGCTTATCGCTGTGAGGCCGACGTCCTGCAGGGCGCCGGCAGGTACGCCGAAGCGGCCGAGGCGGCCCGCCGGGGACTCGCCGCCGCCACGCGGGCGGGTCTCGCCCGCACCGCGGGCCCGACCCACGCGGGCAACCTCGCGGAGGCGCTGATCGCGCTGGGCCGGTGGGACGAGGCCACCGAGATCGTCGAACACGCCCTGCGGATCACCCCGACACCCAGCCTTCGCGCGTACCTGATGGTGCTGACCGGCACGATCGCGCTGGCCAGAGGCGACCTCGCAGGCGCCGAGCACGCCGCGACCCACGCCCGCGAGGTCTTCACCAGAGGCACGTCCTATGCCCAGGACCACCTGTTGCTGGTGCGCCTGGAAGTGGATCTGCGCAGAGCACAGGGGCGCACGGCCGACGCCGCGCGACTCGCGGAGGAGGCGCTGAGCAGCGGAAGAACGAGCCCGCGCTACCTGTGGCCGGTGATCGAGGCGGGCGCGTCCCTGCCCGTACCCGGCCTGGCCGAGGCCGCGGCCGCGTTGCCGGTGATCGGGCCCGTCCAGGAGGCCCACCGCCTCGCCCGCACCGCCGCGACCGGACAGCCGGACCTTTGGGCCCGCGTCGCGGCCGCGTGGAGAGATCTTCGCCAGCCGTACCCCCAGGCTCTGGCCCTGCTGCGGGCCGCGGAACACGCCGCGGAGACGGGAGACCGCTCCGCTGCCTCCTCCCATCTGACCGACGCCTCCCGGGAGGCGGGCCGCCTGCGGGCAGATCCCTTGATCGTCCGGATCGAACGGCTGGCGCGCCTGGCCCGGATCCCCCTCGCCGTGCAGGTCGGGACCGAGCCGGCCGGGGAGCGCGACTTCGGCCTCACGCCGCGCGAGCGGGACGTGCTGCGCCTGGTCGCCGACGGCCGTACCAATCGGCAGATCGCCGAGGAGCTGTTCATCTCGGTCAAGACGGCGGGCGCGCACGTGAGCAACATCCTCGCCAAGCTCGGCGTACGCAGCCGCGTCCAGGCCGCCACGGCCGCCCACCGGCACGAGTTGATCTAGTTCTTCTGAAGGCGCAGGCGGTCAGGTCCCGGGCAGGTCTCGGGCGGCCGTGGCGCTGTGACGCTGGTAGTGGCGTGCCGCCCGGGCGCGGTTGCCGCAGGACGGCTTGCACCACTCCTGCCGCCCGTGGCTCTTGACGAAGTAGCGTACGCAGCGCGGCGCGTTGCAGGACCGCAACTGCTCACGCTGCGGCCCGCTCAGGAAGTCGATGGCGGCCCGCGCCAGGCCGGCGATCAGCCGGACGCCGGCGTCGCGCTCGCCCGACAACACTCCCGTACGAGGTGTCCCGCCCTCGGGCCAGGCAAGTTGCGGGACGATCGCCTCACGGGCGGCCGCCGCGTTGAGGTGCGCCAGCGCCTGCTCGGCGGGCATCAGCCGACGGGCGTCGGCCCGGCTGGGCGGCGCCGGGCTGACCGCCCGCGCGAACAGCGCCCGCACGGCCCGGCGCAACTCGACGATCTCGCTCCTGAGCTCCTCGCCCATCGTCAGCCCCGCAAGGTCGACGTGGCCGGCCAGCAGCTCGGCCTGCTGCTGGATCCAGCGGGTCGCGCTCTGCAAGGTCGCCAGGTCGTCGGCGACACCGCCGTCGCCGTCGTGACGGATCGTGCTCGCCAGTTCCAGGGCCGGCCAGCGCTCCACTCGAACCTCCCGGTTGCTTACGTCCCATCCATACCTTATGTTCCTAACGCTAAATCTCATTTAACCATTAGAGACCAAGCGGGAGATCGTACGATGACGTTGCTGCTGGCCCAGATCAGCGACCTGCACCTCGACGGCACCGACAGGGCCACCCGGCGCGCCACCCGGGTCATGGACTACCTGAGAGCCCTGCCCCGCCCGGTCGACGCCCTGCTGGTCACCGGCGACATCGCCGATCACGGCGAGGAGGCCGAGTACGAGCAGGCCGCCGCGATCCTGGCCGCCCCCTTCCCGGTGCTCACCTGCCCCGGCAATCACGACGTCCGCCCCGCCTACCGCAAGGCGCTGCTGCGCCGCCCGCCCGGCCCCGGCCCCGTCAACCAGGTGCACCACATCGCCGGCACCGCCATCCTGATGTGCGACTCCACCATCCCCGGCCATGACGAGGGCCGCCTGGACCCCGAAACCCTCGCCTGGATGCACGCCACCCTCGACGGGCTCGCCCCGGACGCCCCCGCGCTGATCGCCTTCCACCAGCCGCCCGTCGAACTCCACCACCCGCTGCCCGACTCCGCACGGCTACAAGAGCCCGAAGCCCTGGCCGCGCTGCTCCACGCCCACCCCCAAGTCGTCGCCGTGCTCACCGGCCACGCTCACACCGCCGCCGCCTCCACCTTCGCCGGCCGCCCCCTGATCGTCGGACCGGCCGTCACCTGGACCCTGCGCCTGCCGTGGGAGGGCGACCGGCCCGCCGACCGCGAGCAACCGCCCGGCCTCGCCTTCCACATCCTGGACGACGACCTCCGCCTCACCACCCACTACCGCGTCGTGCTCCCGGCATGATCCACCCGTACGCGGTCGCCGCGTTCCTCCTGGCGATCCTGCCCGTCATCGCCACTCCGGGCGCCAGCCTGACCCTGCTGATCCAGCACGTCACGACCGGCGGCCGCCGCCAGGCTCTCCCCGTCATCCTCGGCACGGTCACCGGCCTGTACGCGCACGCGACCCTGGCCATCGCCGGCCTGTCGGCGCTCGTCATGCACTCCAGCCAGGCCTTCGCCACCGTCAAACTCCTCGGCGCGGCCTACCTCGTCGGCCTGGGCCTGTGGACCTGGCGCTCCACCACCCTGCCCTCACCTCCCCCGCGCACGGAACAGCCGAAACGGACCGGCTCCGTCTACACCCAAGCCCTGCTCGCGAACGTACTCAACCCGAAGGCCGCCTCCATCTACCTGACCCTGGTCCCGCAGTTCATCCAGCCCGGCCGTCCCCTCGGCGGGCAGATCCTCACCCTGGCCACCGCCCACGCCCTGCTGATGGCGGTGTGGCTGCTGACCTGGACGACCCTCATCCACCAAGGGGCGCACCTCGTGCGCAAGGCCCGCTTCAAGCGGGCGCTCGGCAGGGCGACAGCCGTGGTGCTCGTCGTCCTCGGCGTCCGGGCCGCCGCGACGTAGGCGCCGCCTTCCGGATCGCCGCGCTTATTGCACCAATCGGTTCAGTGTCGTAAAGTAAACCATATGGTTCAGCAAGAGGTCCTCGATCGCACGTTCGCCGCCCTCGCGGACGGGACCCGGCGGCAGATACTCATCCGGCTCGGCCAGGGTCCCGCCACGATCGGCGAGCTGGCCGAACCTTTCGGCATGTCGCTCACCGGCATGAAGAAGCACGTGCACGTCCTGGAGAACGCCGGACTGGTCACGACGGAGAAGGTCGGCCGATCGCGGCAGTGCCGGCTGGGAGCCGAGCGCCTGGAGGACGCCATGTCGTGGATCACGTTCTACCAGCGCCTGTGGGAGCGCCGGCTCGACGGCCTCGACGCCTACTTCACCCTCAAGAACGCCCCTGAGGCGAACACCGGGAAGGACACCGAGCGATGACGCGGAACGACACCGAGGCCATCCAGTTGCGCACGACCCGCGTGCTGCCCGCGACCCCCGAGGAGGTCTTCGACGCCTACACCGACGCCGAGAAGCAGAAGATCTGGTTCAGCATCCTCGACGAGGAGCCCGGCATCGTCGAGATCGAGGTCGACCTGCGCGTCGGAGGCCGGCAGACCGCGGTCTGGGGACCGGACGCCGACAACCTGTTCCGTGAGACGCAGACCTTCCTGGAGATCGACCGCCCGCACCGCCTGCTCACCGAGTCCACCGGCAGCACTCCCGACGGCATGACCATGACCACCACTGTCGAGGTCACCTTCGAGGAGCACGAGGGCGGCACCCTGTTCACGGTCGTGCAGAGCGGCTTCCCGGCACCCGAGATCCGCGACTTCTTCGTCAAGCAGGTCTGGGTGGGAGCACTCGACCGGATCGAGGCGTACCTGCGCCGCGCGGGACAGCCGTCCTGACGCAGAACGCGGAGACGACCCTGACGGCAGGCGCCTGAGCCATGCGTGACCGGGACCGGGATCGGGTCGCAGGGTTCAGGAACGGGGGCGGTGTTCGTCGAGGGCTGCGGTGAGCAGTGCATGGGATGACCACCGCATGGTGTCCGCCGCCTGCTGCCGGGTGAGCCCGGCGATGTCGGTGAGCCAGATGAGCGATTCGATGCCGGTGGCCGAGCGGATGGTCACGGCCAGCCGGCGGATGTCCAGGCCGGGGTGGGTGTCGCGGAGCGGGGCCAGGGCGTCTTCGATCCAGCCGATGGCCCGCCCACCGCGCAGTGCCGGCTGGCCGCTCTCGGGTTGCAGGGACAGGCGCAGCGAGGCCCGCAATTGCGGTTCCCACTCGAGGGTGAGCTGGGTGAAGGCGGTCATCACCAGGTCCAGCCGGGCCGCGGGGTCGGCAGGCGGGTCTGGGGGCAGCAGGGATGCCTGCTCGATCTGGGGGTGGGCGGCGGCCAGCAGGGCGTGCTGGTTGGGGAAGTACCGGTAGGCGGTGGTGCGGGAGATCCCGGCCGCGGCGGCGGCGTCTTCGACGGTGGGGTCGGCGCCTTCGGCCAGCAGGTGGCGGGCGGCCTCGACCCGAGAACGAGCGGGTCAGGGTGCTCCGCTACCGGGACCGGCCAGGGGACGCGACCTCCCCGCACGGACATCCCGACCGGGCGGCGCGCCGATCCCGGAGGTGCTCGACGAGGTGACCGCCTCCACCGCGTGGATCACCCTCTGAGCCGTGGCACCGCCGCCAGCAGCGCGCGCGTGTAGTCATGCGCCGGATCGCCCACCACCTGCTCGGCGGGCCCGTGCTCGACGATCCGGCCGTGGTGCATGACGGCTATCGTGTCGGCGACGTACCGGACGACGGCCAGGTTGTGCGAGATGAACAACATCGACAGTCCGAGTTCGTCGCGCAGCCCGCGGACCAGGTTGAGCACAGCTCCCTGGACCGACACGTCGAGCGAGCCGGTGATCTCGTCGGCGACCAGCAGGGCGGGGTCGCCGCCCAGGGCACGGGCGATCGCCACCCGCTGCCGCTGACCGCCCGACAGCTCGCGCGGGTAACGTCCGGCCAGCTCGGCGGGCAGTTGGACGAGACCGAGCAGCCGCGGCACCTCCGTGGCACGGCGGCGCTTCTCGATGCCCTCCCCGACCGTCTCGCCGATCGTCATGCGCGGGTCCAGCGACGCGTACGGATCCTGGAACACCATCTGGATCCGCGGCGCTCCCTCGATCCCGCCCGTGTAGGGAACGAGCCCGCTCACGGCCCTGGCCAGCGACGACTTGCCCGATCCCGACTCGCCGACGAGGCCGACGACGTGGCCGTCGGGGATCTCCAGGGTGACGTCGTCGACCGCGGTGAAGCCGCCGTAGCGCACGGTCAGCCCTTCGATCCTCACGAGGTGACCTCCCAGCAGGCGACCCGCTGCCGCGGGCCATGGACCACGAGTTCGGGACGTTCCGTCCGGCATTGTCCGGTGGCGAGCGAGCACCGGTCGGCGAACGCGCAGCCCGCGCCGACCTGCGCCGGGGCCGGCTGGGTGCCGGGGATTCCGGCCAACGGGCGGCTCCGGTCGGTGTCGAGGTCGGGCAGGGACGCGATGAGCGCCTTGGTGTAGGGGTGCGCGGCACCGTCGGCGAGCCGGTCGGCGGGCAGTTCCTCGACCACCCGGCCCGCGTACATGACGACGACGCGGTCGCACAGCTCGCCGACGACGGCGATGTCATGGGAGATGAACAGCAGGGCCGCGCCCGTCTCCTCGACGACCTCGCGCAGCAGCCGCAGGATCTGCCGCTGCACGGTCACGTCGAGGGCGGTCGTGGGCTCGTCGGCGATGATCAGGCGTGGCGTGCCCATGAGGCCCATCGCGATGACCGCGCGCTGGCGCATGCCGCCGGACAGTTCGTGCGGATGCTGGACGGCGTGCTTGGCGGGGTCGGGCAGCTGGACGTGGCGCAGCCGGTCGACGGCGCGGCGGCGGGCATCCGCGCGGCTCGCGCCCTGGTGGACGACGGCCACCTCGGCGAGCTGGCCGCCGACCTTCAGCGCGGGGTTGAGCGAGGCCATCGGGTCCTGGAACACCATGGCGAGCGCGGTGCCCAGTTCCTTGCCGGACATGGTGGCGACGTCGGCACCGCCGAGGACCAGCCGGCCGTACGTCACTGATCCGGGATAGGGAACGAGGCCGCCGATGGCGGCGGCGGTCAGGCTCTTGCCGCTGCCGGACTCTCCCACCAGGCCGACGATCTCCCCCGGCGTCACGGTCAGAGACAGCTCGCGTACGGGAATCGAACCGCCCGGGAACGAGACGGTCAGGTCGCGGACCTCGAGGACGGCGTCCGGGTCCGGCTGCCCGGCCGGTTCCGGTGGCTCAGGGCGGACGCTGTCGCGCTGCCCGGCCGGGGATCGGGCGGCGGCCCTGGCCAGGGTGTCGCCCAGCAGGTTGAAGCCGATGCCGGCCAGCGCGACGGCCGCCGCCGGACCGACCGCGACCACGGGCGTGACGTAGATCCGCGCGAACCCGTCGAACAGCAGGCGCCCCCAGTCGAAGTCCGGTGGCTGCACGCCGAGGCCGAGGAACGACATGCCGGCCAGGCCGAGCAGCGCGCCGCCGAGCGACTGGGCGAGGTTGAGGATGAGCGGTTCGGCGATGTTGGGCAGAATGTGCCGGGCGAGGATGCGGCGTCGGGGCACGCCGAGCATGCGGGCCGCGGCCACGTAGTCGGCGCCGGAGACCGAGGCGGCCAGGGTCTGGGTGAGCCGCGCGAAGCCGGGCGCGATGGCCACGCCGATCCCGAGCACCGCACCACGCGCGCCGAGCCCGCTGACCACCGCCGTGAACATGGCCAGCAGCAGGCCGGGGAAGGCCACCAGCGCGTTGACCGTGCCGGTGACCATCCGGGCGGCCCGGCGGGGCAGCACGGACGGGAGCGCGCCGAGCAGGATGCCCCCGACGGCGCCGATGAGCGTGGCCGCCAGTGCCAGGGCCAGCGAGTAACGGCCCGCCACCAGGACCCGGGCGAGCAGGTCGCGGCCCAGGTTGTCGGTGCCGAGCGGGTGTTCGGCGGAGGCGCCCTGGAGGATGGCGCCGGCGTCGATGCGTTCGGCGGCCTCGCCCCAGATGATGGGCCCGGCCACGGCCAGCACCGCCATGAGCAGCACCAGCACGCCGCCGATCAGCGCCGGGGCGCTGCGCCACAGGCCACCCCGGGACCTCGGCCCCTTCTTCGCGTGGCCGTCCACGGCCCGGGGGCCGTCCGGTGCCGTCCTGGCCCACATCAGGCCGAGACCTCCTTGATCTCCGAGGTGGGATCGAGCGCGCCGAGCACCAGGTCCACGACGAGGTTCACGACCAGCACGATGGCGCCGTACACGAGGATCACGGCCTGCGCGACCGGGTAGTCCTTCTGCGTGATCGACTCGACGATCTTCAGGCCGAGTCCGGGCCAGGCGAAGACGTACTCGACCAGGACGCTGCCCGCGATCAGCGAGGTCAGCAGCAGGCCGCCCAAGGTCAGGGTGGCCGTGAGCGTGTTGGGCAGCACGTGCCGCAGGTGGAGCCGGGCCGCGGGCAGCCGCTTGGCGCGGGCCAGGCGCACGTAGTCGGTGCCCAGCTCTCGCAGGGTCTCGACGCGGGTGATCCGGGCGATCATGGCGATCGGCCCGGCCGACAGGGCTGCGACAGGCAGCACGTACGTGAGCGGCCCGGCCTTGCCAGCGGGCGGAAACCAGCCGAGGCCGACGGCCAGCGCGGCCACCAGCGCGATCGAGTACAGGAACTCGGGCACGGCCACGGCGGTGCCGGTGACCGTGCCGAAGGCCAGGTCGGTGCCGCGGTTGCGGCCGTTCTCGGTGCGTACGGCGGCCCACATCCCGAGCGGCACCGCCACGATCAGCGCCACGGCGGTGGCCAGGAGGGCCAGAGTCAGGGTGTTCGGCAGGCGGGCCGCGATGACGTCGCCCACCGCCTCCCCCGTCAGGAAGGACGTGCCGAAGTCACCGGTCAGGACGTGGCCGACGTACGTGAAGAACTGCTCAGGCAGGGGGCGGTCGAGACCGAGCGCGGCCGTACGGGCCTCTATCAGCTCGATCGGGGCGGCCGGCCCGAGCGAGGCGCGCACCGGGTCGCCCGGGATGAGGTGGATCATCGCGAACGGCGCCACCAGCAGCACCGCCAGCGACACGGCGAACCGCACGATCCGGCGCACGGCCGTACGCAGCGTCCTGCGCACGGTCATGCTTCCCGACTTGCTGCCCGGGCGCGTGGTCCGGGGGGCGCTCACTAGTCTCCTTGCATGAGGCGGATCGAGGTGGGCACCAGGCTCCCGGCCGTGGTGCGGAACGTGGCGCCCTTGCCGGCCAGCAGCGCCGTGCTGTCCACCACGGGCACCAGGTCGGCGCTTTCGAACAGGGCCGACTCCGACTCCAGCCACATCGGGCAGGCCTCGGCGGCGGGGAGCTTGCTCGCCTTGGAGACGAGCTCCTCGTAGCGCTTGTTGGCCAGGTGGGCGAAGTTGGCGCCCTTGGGGGCGGGCGGCCCCGACAGGAAGCCGACGAGCTGGCTGGGCAGGGTGACGCCGATCGGCAGCCACACGACGTCCCAGTCCTGGGTGGCGTTGAGCGACTCCGCCAGCTTGGTGTCGATCACGCCGTTCAGCTTCACCTCGACGCCGAGCTTCTTCCACGCCTCCGCCATGTACTCGGCGGCCGCCTGGAAGCCGGGGCCGCGGGTGGTGGCGTACATGTAGCGCAGGCTGAGCCGCTTGCCGTCCTTGGCCCTGAAACCGTCGGCGCCGAGCTTCCACCCGGCCGCGTCGAGCGCGGCCGCGGCGGCCGCGGCGTCGTAGCCGGGCACGTGACCGGCTACGGAGTCGCCCGGGCAGGGACGGGGCGCCAGGACCAGGCCGGTGGCCGGCTTGCCGGTGCCGCCGGAGGCGATGCCGGCCAGCTCCTGGAGGTTGAGCGCCCGCGTGAGGGCCTTGCGGACCTCCGGGTCGCGGGCCGGCCGGTCTTCACCCTGGTGATAGAAGAACTGGCCGTTGCCTGCCGTGATCGACTGTTTGGTCACGCCCGGGGACGCCTCGACGCGGGACCGGTCGGCACCGTTGAAGAGGGCGCCGTTGAGGGAGCCGGCGATGAGCAGGTTGGCGGAGGTCTGCTCGTTCGGCACGACCTTCATCACGAGCGTCTCGGGCAGGTCCTTGGCGGTGGCGCCGGCGGGACCCCAGGCGTAGTCGCGGCGGACCTTGAACGTGTAGTGGTCGCTGGGGACGGCCTCGGTGAGCTGGTAAGGCCCGCTGCCGGAGGTGGCCCGAGCGATCGAGGCACGGTCCTTCACCCCCTTGCCGCAGACGATGAACATCGTCCGCGTGCTCTCCAGGATGAAGCTGAACGGCTCGGGCATGGACAGGGTCACGGTGCCGGCGGCGTCGTCGGCCTTCGCCTTCATGCCCACGGGCACCAGCACGCCGTAGATCGGCGACTTGGCGGCGGGGTCGGCGATGTGGTTGACGTTGTCGGCCACGTTCGAGGGGGTCACCGGGGAGCCGTCCGAGCAGGTGACACCCTTCCGCAGGGTGAAGGTGACCGACTCGGGCTTGACGTCCCACTTCTCGGCCAGCTCGGGGATGATCTTCCCTGATTCGTCGACGGAGACGAGCGTGTCGTAAGCCAGAGCGAGCACGTTGTTGGTGACTGTCAGCACGCCCGTAGCCGGGTCGAGGACGCCGGGATCGGCCGGGATCGCGAACGTGAAGGTGCCGCCGGTGGCCGGCTTGCCCTGCTGCTCTGGACCGCTCGTCGTGCCTCCGCACGCGGCCGTGAGCAGGGCGAGCCCGGCGAGGGCCGCGACTGCTGGTTTTGTCATGAGGACTCCAGACGAGCACGGGGGGTGTGCACAACCTTCCTGCCTGCGCAGATCCGGTTCTATGTGCCTGCACACGAAAAAGCCGGGAAGGCTCGTGCTAGCGACCGAAGATCCGCATCTGCAGCATCGCGGTGAGCCGGGCGTCGGGGTCGGACAGGTCGAGGCCGCTGATCTCGACCAGGCGCTTGAGCCGGTAGCGGAAGGTGTTGGCGTGCACGTGCACCTGGGCACTGGCCGCGTTGACATCGCCGAACGCGTCGAGGTAGGCCCGCAGGGTGGGGGCCAGTTCGGTGCCGTGCTCGGCGTCGTGGTCGAGCAACCGCTGATAGGGACCGGTGGGCGTCTGCTCCTCGGCCGCGGCCACGTCGGCGACCTGCAGCAGCAGCGACTCGAAGTGCACGGTCGTGTAGCCGGCGACCTGGCCGGTGGTGCCGCGGGCGCCCAGCACGCGCAGCGCCCGGTCGGCGTCCGCGCGCGACCTGGCCACCTGGGAAAGGTTGGCGGCCAGGCGTCCCACGCCGATGTTGGCGGCATGGCGGGGCCCGACCCTGGCCAGGAAGCTCTCCGCCACGCGTACGGCCCGCGCCTCCTCGTCTCCCATCGAGTGCAGCGGCAGCACGGCATACGCGACGGAGCCGACGAGCGCGGCGGCGGCCTTGGGGTGGATGGCGGCGACGTGGAGCGCCAGCGCGTCGCAGAACCGCTGCCGATCGCTCTCGCCGCGGGCGGGATCGGCGGCGTCGTCCGGGACGAGCTGGGCGGCCAGCACGCAGAGCCGGGCGGTGGCGATGCCGAGCCGCCCTGCCGCCTCGGGCGCGTCGCCGCCGCCGGCCAGCACGGTGGACAGCAGGTCGGCGCGCAGGCGCCGCTGGGTGTCGGCCCCGGCCCGCTCGCGCAGCAACTGCAGCGCGACGATCTTGGCGGCGTCGGCGAGCGCGCGTTGGCGCTGCTCGCTGAGCGGCTCGCGCACGGCCACCCAGATCGAGCCGAGGATCTCGTCGCCGCTGCGCACGGCCACGGCGGCCCGGTTGATCACACCCTCGTCCTCGAGCTCCATGTAGACGGGCGCGCGGCTCTGGTAGAGCTGTTTGAAGAAGCCGCGCTCGTCGAGCATCCGCAGGTAGCGCTCGGGCACCTGACGGCCGAGGACGGTCTCCACACGGCCCGGGTCGGCCTCGTCCTGCCGGCCGGAGAAGGCGAGCACCCGGGACGACCTGTCCTCGATGGTGACGGGCGCGTCGAGCAGCGCGCAGACGGCGTTGGCCAGTGAGAACAGGTCTCCCTGCGGCCCTTGCTCGGGCTCGGCCAGGTCGGCCTCGGCCAGCAGGGAACGCAGCAGCGCGGCGACCTGCGCCCAGGAGGCGGCCCGGGTGAGGCCGAGCACGGCGACGCCGGTCTCCAGCACGGTGGCGCGGACCTGCTCGTCGACGTCCACGGGCAGCTTCACGACGACGCCCGCGGCGGCGGGCGCGCGTTCGAGGAGTGAGCAGATCTCCGCGGCGCCCCGCACGCCGACCGCGAGCAGGATCCCACCCGAGGGGACGATCAGCTCGTCGAGCGGATCGAAGATGTGCACGCCAGTGACCTCGGCGTCGAGGTCACCGGGTGAGGCCGCCACGTCGAGGACGGTGGTGCCGAGGTCCTGCAGGATCCGTCCCAGACTGGCACGGGGACGGTTCCTCACACGGTCACGATAGTCCACGAAAACCGACATCAGCGGAGCCGGTCGACGGCCAGGCGGGCGGCACGGCCGATGGCGGCGTCCGCGGCGGGCAGGCGGGACCGGATGACGTCACTTCGTACGAACA
Source organism: Nonomuraea sp. NPDC051941 (assembly GCF_044593615.1). NCBI lineage: Bacteria > Bacillati > Actinomycetota > Actinomycetes > Streptosporangiales > Streptosporangiaceae > Nonomuraea > Nonomuraea sp. NPDC051941. Next base: position 11,904 of record NZ_JBIUCF010000057.1, on the reverse strand, counting down.
CGGCGACGGCGTACCGCTTGCCGTCGGGGCACTCGACGACGCCCGACTCGTTGCGGATCCCCCACAGGGTGCCTGTCTTGCCCGACACCTTCACCTCGTCGGGGAAGCCCGCGGCCAGCCGGTGCGGCCAGATCTGCTCACCCATGACCTTCCGCACCTCGGCGCACGCCTCGGGAGGGCCGGCCTGATCGCGCCAGATGAGGCTCAGCAGCGTGGTGATCTCGCGCGGGGTGCCGGCGGTGGTGCGGGCCGGGTCGCGTACGGCCATGGCCCGCAGCTCGTCCTCGGTGGCGGCGTCCCAGTCCGCACCGATGTCCTCGGTGACCTGCCGGAAAAGCTCTGCGCACCCGCCTATGAGCCGCGTGCGGCTCAACCCGAGCGTGGCGAGGGTGCCGTTGACCCGGTCGAGCCCGACGCGGCGGAGCAGCACGTCGGTCGCCGCGTTGTCGGACATCGTGATCATGAAGTGGGCCAGGTCGCGCAGGGTGAGCGACACGTCGTCGAGGCAGCCGGAGGTGCCGATGCCGCCGTCCTTGTCGGCCGCGGTGACGGTGAGCCGCTCGCCGCGGGCGATCTCGCCCGCGGCGGCCTGGCGGGCGTACTCCAGCGCGATCGCGATCTTGAAGACCGAGGCGAGCACGACGGGTTCGTCTGGGTCCAGCCCGATCTCGGCGTCGCCGTCCACCTCTCGGGCGTGCAGGAAGCCCCGCACGCCCGCTTCGTCGAACACCTCCCGCAGGTCAGGCACGAGCCACCGCACGGCCGTTGTGCAGGTAGGCGGCCGTCCCGTCCCGCATCACGAACGTGACCACGTCGTACCGGCCGCCCTCGGCCTCGACGGCGATGAACGACTCGCCGTGAAGGTGCACGTACCGGGTGGTCGTGCGGGTGGAGCCCATGCTCTCCATGAGCGGGCCGGGGATGAGCGTGACGTCCAGGCCTTCTCCGGCGGCGGCGACCTCGTAGCCGAGCTGCGGGCCGGTGTAGCGGCCCGCGTACGGGGCGCCGTCCACGGGCTTCGGCGCCTGCGGCGGCAGGGGCCGCGCGGGCATCGTCAGGCCGGTCGCCTCCTCGATGACCGGCCGCGCCACGTCGTCCATGAGACCGAAGAACGAGCCGCCGTTCCCGCTCATCGCGATCACGAAGCCCGACTCGGGAACGACGCGCCAGAACGTGCTCTGCCCGGGCGTGCCACCGTCGTGGCCGAACGCGCCCCAGCCGAACAGCTCCACTCCGAGACCCCAGCGGTCGGCCAGCGCGCCGCCCACCCCGGGCACGTGGATCTGCGGCGTGAGCATCGCGGCCACCGACTCCTCCGACAGCAGCCGGGTGCCGTTCGGTGCCATGCCGCCGGCCGCCAGCGCCCGGCCGAACACGACCAGCTCGCGCGGCGCCAGGCACATGGTGGAGCCGGCCGGGGCGTTGGAGCGGGGCATCTGCCAGCGGGGGTAGACGGCGGCGTCCGGCCCGACGTGCCCCGCCGACGCGCGGAAGAGCACGGCCTCCTCACCGAACAGCGCCGCGTGCGTGGCGCCCAAGGGGGTGAGCAGGCGCTCGCGCATCGCCTGCTCCCAGGTGCCGCCGCGCAGCCTGGCCACCAGCGCGCCGAGCACGCAGTAGCCGGCGTTGCAGTAGGAGAACAGCTCGCCCGGCTCGTGCACGTGCCCCGCGGTGCGCAGGTGCTCGAGGAACGTGTCCAGGCAGTCGTCGCCGCGCCCGGTGTCCTCGAACACGTCGCCGTCGAAGCCGGCCGTGTGCATGAGCAACTGCCGGACGGTGACGCCGCCGAACGCGAAGTCCGGCAGGTGCTCCCCCACCGGTTGGTCGAGCTCGACCAGGCCGTCCTCCACGAGCTGCATGACCAGCGCCGCCGTCCACACCTTCGTGGTGGAGCCGACCTGGAACACGCTGTCCTTCGTGGTCTCCACGCCGGTGGCCGTGTTGACCACGCCCGTGGCGGCCTCGTGCAGCTCGCCGTCGTGCCACACCGCGACGGCCGCGCCGGGCACGCCATGCTCGCGCGCCGCCTCGGCGAGGCGATCCCGCAGGTCCATATCCTTCTCCTCAGCCGACCTTGGGAGTGGCGCGAGCGCCCATGTGCATGTACAGAGTGCCATCGGCCAGCTCGAAGAACACGGCCGCCATCCAGTCGCGGGTGCCCGGCGCCTGGAACAGGAACAGGTTCTCATCGACCGGGACGAAGTCGGACTCCTCGGGCTCCTGCAGGGCGGCCAGCTCGCCGGTGGCCTCCAGGCGCAGGCGGGCCTTGCCGTCGTCGAGCACGCTCACCGTGATCCGGGCGCCGGCCCGCTCGTAGACGCCCGCGTACGGCGCGACGTCCACGCCGGCCGGCGTCTCCGGCAGAGACGGCGTGGGCGGTACGGTCAGGCCGTCGAGCTCGGCGAACAACTCGGTGGCGACGGCTCGGGTGAACTCGCCGCTGCGGCCCCCGTTGGCGGTCACGCAGACGACGGTCCCGGTGCCGGGCACGGCCCACAGCATGGCGTGCTGGCCGATGGTGTTACCGCCGTGGGAGATGACCTTGTGCCCGCTCCACTCGTCGATGATCCAGCCGATGCCCCACTGCCTGCCCAGCGTGTACGGGTTGGGGATGTCGACCTGCGGCTCCCACATGGCGGCCGGGTTCTCCAGCAGGCCGCCCTCCAGGTGGGCGCGGCCGAAGGCGACCACGTCGGCCGGGCGGGCGCAGATCAGCCCGGCCGGGCCCATCGACCGCATGAGGCCCCACACCGGGGCGGTCTTGCCGTCCTCGTGGCCCATCGCGGCGCGGAAGCGCAGCACGTCCTCCGGCAGCGTCCAGGTGTGGGTGAGGCCGAGCGGCTCGCAGATGCCCTCGCGCAGGACGTCGTCCCAGCGCTTGCCGGTCAGTTGCTCCAGCACCCGGCCCGCGATGACGAACCCGGAGTTGCAGTAGGACTGGGTGACGCCGAGCGGGTGGTTCTGCGCCAGGGTCGCGCAGGCCTCCACGTACTTCTCCACGCAGTCGTCGCCGCGGCCCGTGTCGATGAACTGGTCGCCGTCGATGCCGCTGGTGTGGGAGAGCAGGTGCCTGATCGTCACGTTCTTGGTGACCTCGGGGTCGGCCACCCTGAACTCGGGCAGTACCTCGATGACCGGCGTGTCCAGCGTGAGCCGGCCCTGTTCGACCTGCTGCATGATCAGAGTCGCGGTCCACACCTTGGTGACCGAGCCGATCTGGTAGAGCGCGTCGGTGGTCGCCTCGACGCCGGTGTCGACGTTCAGCGTGCCGGCCGCGAACTCGTGCAGCTCGCCCTGGTGCCAGTACGCCAGCGCCGAGCCGGGAACTTCGTACTCGGCGATCAGCTCGGCGAGCCGCTGACCCATTGCTCCAGCCACGCGATGATCCTTTCGTTGTAGTCGTACCTGTGCGAGGGGCGCCCGCTCAGGATGAACAGATGGCTCGCGCCGGGATAGCGCACCAGCTCGACGGGCACCCGGCGCTCGCGCAGCGCGGTGAACCACTGCTCGGCCTGACCGACGGGACAGCGGTCGTCGTCCTGGCCGTGCAGGATGAGCGTCGGGGCGGTGACGTCCGCGACGTGCGTGATCGGCGACTGGGCGGCCAGGTCACCGGCGTACTCGTGCACCTTCATCAGGTGGCCGAGGTCGGAGGTGCCGCTCAGGCTCGTCAGGTCGCTCACGCAGCCGCCCGGGATCGCGGCCTTGAACCTGCCGGTGGTGGCCGACAGCCAGCAGCTCATGTAGCCGCCGTAGCTGTAGCCGGTGACGGCCAGCCGGTCGGGGTCGGCGACGCCGTCGGCGACCAGGGCGTCGATGGGGGCGAGCAGGTCCTGGGCGTCGCTCACCCCCCAGGCACCGAGGGAGGCGGTGTAGAAGTCCTCGCCGTACCCGTCGCTGGCGCGCGGGTTGACGGTGAGGACGGTCCAGCCGCGGGCGGCGAGGAGCTGGTGGTAGAGGTGGAAGCCGTCGAAGACGGGCGACCAGGCGTTGTGCGGGCCACCGTGCACGTCGAGCAGCAGGGGGCCGGGCGTCCGCGCGGTCTCGTCGCGCAGGACGAAACCCTCGACCTGGGTGCCGTCGGGGGCGGTGAACGTGCGGCGGCGGGCGGTGAACAACTCGACGTCGTCGAGGCCGTAGTCGGTGAGCCGGGATATATCCGGCGCTGACGCGCCAGATATATCCGACATTTCGCCCGACGTTACCTTTTTCGTGCTTGGGGTCATCAGGTAGACGTCTCCCGCGCTGTGCTGCGTCGCCGCCACGTACGCGACCGCCCCCGCCGCCGTGCTGATCCCCGAGATGTTGACCTCACCGGGCACCAGCCGCTCGCCGGGCGCCCCGTCGGAGACACGGTAGAGGTGCGTCGAGCCACCATCGCGCGCACAGAACAGCAGGTCCTCGCCGAGCAGCGCCGGGGTGCCGCCGGGGTAGCCGGGGGCGCCGGTCATGACATTCCGATCGAGGGCCGTCTCCACCTCGGCCCACCCGCCAGGGCCGAGCGCGAACAGCCGTTCGTGCCCCACCACGGCGCCCTTCAGCCCCGCGACGACCAGCCGGTCGCCGAGCCACCAGACGCCGCCGCAGATGAGGCCGGGATCCGTCAGCCGCTCCGGCACACCACCCTTGGCCGCCTCGACGGCGTACGCGGCCCCGCCCGCCTCCAGGTCGCGGTCGGCGTCCATGGCGGCGGCGAACGCCAGGCGCAGGCCGTCGGGCGACCACGACGGCTCGCCCGCGTGGAAGTCGCCCTGGGTGGCCTGGACGGTCTCGCCGCCGGCCAGGTCCGTGACGAACAGGTGCCTGGTCAGGCCGCGCAGCAGCCCGGCGCCGTCGGCTTTGTGGTCGAGCCGGCCGGTCACGACAGGGGCGTTCGGGTCGGGCATCCCGCCGTCCTCACCCGTTCCGACGGGGGCGGCGAACGCGATGCGGGAGCCGTCCGGAGACCAGACGGGCGCGCCGGCGCCGAGCTTCGCGGCGGTCACCGGTGCGGGCTCGCCGCCGTCCATCGGCATCAGGTGGATCTGCGGCCCGCCGTTCACCGGCCGCAGGAACGCCAGCGTCCGGCCGTCCGGCGACCACCGCGCGGCACTGCCCGCGGCGAGGCGCCGGGGCTCGGCGCCGGGAGCGGCCAGCCAGATCTCGGTGCGGTTCTCGTCGGAGTCCCGGACGGCGGTCGTCAGCGTGTACGCCACCGCTCCCCCGTCGGGACGCACCTGGGGATCGGAAGGGATGGCGAGGCGGTACAGGTCGTCGAGCGCGAGATGCGGCATGAACGAACCGTAAGCCTCCGCCGTCCGGGCATCTTCGGCGCTCCCGACGAACGACGCTGCCTGGCTTGTGCGGGAGCCCAACGCCCGGACCGTCCCGGAGGCGGAATCAGGCGCCCCGACGGCTTCCTGCCGCTGTTGCCACCGCCGCGGCACCGGCAGTAACGCGCCTGGCCTTCTCCCTTGCCCATCGGCACGGAACCGGAGCGGAAGCAGAACGGAACAGCGGTTTCGTAGGGTCCTCCGAAAGCGGCAACGGCCAGATGGGAGCCGACACCCCGCCCGAGCCGCTCGACGAAACCTTCCTCCGCGCACGGGGCGGGCAGGCCATCCGTGAGCTCACCTAAGAGGCGCACCGTGCACCAACCGGAGAACGACTTCGGCGTCCGGGACGTGGACGGGCCCGCCCGCGAAGGCGCGCAGATGCCGACCTGCTACTTTACGCAGCTCCTAATGAATATCAGATGCATAAATATGGATGTAGCGGCGCAAGTCTGAAGAAAGTAGGCTCATGATCTTTGGAGCCAACGGCCCGACCGGGCGGCTCGCCACTGCCCAGGCGCTCGCCGAGGGCCGTGCCACCGCCGCGGTCACCGAGCCGGCCGATCAACGACAGGAGAACTGTGCCAAGAAGAACTTCCCTGCTGGCCACCGCCCTCGTGGTGTTCGCGACGTTGTTAACCGCTCCGATGGCCAACGCGACGGTGACCGGAGACGACGTCACGGATGCCATCGGCAAGCGCGGCATCACCTGGGGGCCGTGCGAGGAGGAGCCCACCGTCGAGTGCGGCCTGCTGGCCGTACCGATCAACTGGTCCAACCCGAACGGACATACGGTCAACCTGACCCTCGCCCGGCGCAAGGCCGCCGACCCCTCCGCGAGAATCGGGTCCCTGCTGACCAACCCGGGCGGACCCGGCAACTCCGGCGTGAACGACATCCTTCGCCCCTCCGGCTTCAGCGAGGACGTCCAGCGGCGGTTCGACATCGTCGGCTACGACCCCCGGGGCGTTGCCCGCAGTGGCTCGGTGACCTGCTCGGCTTCGGTGTACAACGAGATGCCGTACCCGGTCATGACCAGCCAGGCCGACTACGACAAGTGGGTCGCCTTCAACAAGAAGCTGCGCGCGGACTGCCGCAAGCTCACCGGCCCTCTGTACGACCACATCGACTCGGCCAACGTGGCGCGTGACATGGACGCCATTCGCGCCGCGCTCGGCGAGGAGAAGCTGACCTCGTACGGCGTCTCCTACGGCACGCTCGCCCAGCAGATGTACGCCGAGCTCTTCCCGAACCGGATCCGGGCCATGGTGCTGGACAGCAACATGGACCACAGCCTGAACGTCAAGGCGTTCCAGGTGACCGAGGCGGCCACCGTCCAGGACAGCTTCGCCGAGTTCGTCGCCTGGTGTGACCGGAGCACAGACTGCGTCCTGCACGGGCGCGACGTCCGGGCGCTGTGGAAGGGACTGCTCGAGAAGGCGGACCGCGGCGAGCTGTACTGGCCGGGCGTCACCGACCGCCCGGTGAGCGCTCACAACCTCCTCTGGCTGGGCGTGGTGCTCAACGAGGCGCCCGCCTGGCGGCAGGAGGCCAAGGTGCTCCTCGCCCTGGACGGCGGGCCGGTGCCGGATGACATGCCGGGCCCTCCCGGCAACGGGCCCGTGGGCGGTGAGTTCGCCGAACTCCCCACCGCGATCCTCTGCGAGGACTTCAACCTGTCGCTCCGGAACTACAACGAGTACGCCGACGTGATGCGCAGCTCCAACGCGGTGGCCCCGGACCTGCGGTACAACCCGATGCCGATGGGCGACATGCCGATCTGCCAGGGCCACCCGGTCAACAACCCGCAGCACCGGCTGCGGTACACGGGTAGCGCTCCGCTGCTGGTGGGCACCTCCATGCACGACCCCGACACACCGTACGAATGGTCGGCCAACGTGGCCCGGCAGCTCGGCTCCAAGGCCACGCTCCTCACGTACGAGGGCTGGGGCCACGGCGTCTACGGCATGACCCAGTGCAGCACGGCCGCCATGGACGACTACCTGATCTCGCTGACCGTGCCCGCGCGGGGTACCCGCTGCCCGGCGGAAGAGCCCCAAGGCTAGAGCCAGATCTTCAGGCCGGGTTCTCCAGGTCGTTCTGGGAGCCTGTGGGGTAGTCCACGAACGCGAACGCCGACCCGTCGGGCGCCCAGCTGGGGACGTTGATCGTGCCCTGCCCACCGTGCAGCGCCACCAGCGTCTCCGGCTCCTGCCAGGCGTCGACCGACACGAGCCGCAGCTCGACGGGGAGGTCGGCGGGGTGCCCGGTCGTGCCGGGCGGGTAGCTGAGGTACACGGCGACATCGCCGCTGGGTGCGACGTGCGGGAACCAGTTCACCCGCTCGTCGAAGGTGAGCTGCTCCAGCCCGGTCCCGTCCGGCCGCACCCGGGCCAGTTGCGCGTGCCCTGGGGCGGTGGAGAACTGTTCGGTGTTGAACACGATCCACTCGCCCTCGGGCGTCCACTCGCACCCGTCCGCCGGGCCCGGGTCGGTGGTGACCGCGACGTCGTCCTGCCCGTCCAGCCCGACGGTGTGGATGGTGGCCGACGCCCACCAGTTGTCCCCTTCCGGTTCCAGGCGCACGTAGCCGAGGCGCCGCCCGTCGGGGCTGACGCCGTGCAGGAAGTGCATCCCCCCGTCCTCGACGGTCACTCGGCGAGCCTGCTCACCGGCGAGAGGGGCCTCCCAGATGTGCCAGTCGTTCGCGGAGGCGAACACTGTGGTGCCATCGGGGGCGAGCACGTGGTCGTTGTTGACGTCGGGCAGGCCCGTCACATGGATCTGACGTGGCGGGGCCGAACCGTCAGCGGGGCCGTCGGCGGGCAGGAGCCAGAGCCTGCCGTCACCGTTGACGAGCAACTGCCCGTCCGCCGTCCAGTTCGGCGCCTCGTAGAGCCGGTCGCGGGACTCGAACACGGTACGCACGGTGCGGGTCGCCCGGTCCCAGATGCGGATGCGCGCGGACTGACCAGGCCGCAGCACCCGCTGGGGGATCTTCTCGTCACTCACTTTCCGTCCTCCTCCGCGAGGTGAGCCCGGATCCCGGCGACGATGAGGTCATGGTCCTCCATCGATGACAGGCCGGACGCGGTCGCCGCGGCGACGACACCGACCCCGCGGACACGGATGGGGAACGATCCGCCGGTGACCGCGTAGTCCGCCCCCAGCCATCCGACCGCTGCCGGATCCACACCGGCAGCGGTCAGGCGAGCGTCGACCAGGGCGCTGCTGTTCTCCATGCGCAGCACCACCGCGGCCTTGCGGGCGATCCACACGTCCTGGTCAGGGGCGATGCCCGGCAGCGCGGCGCGGAACAGGATCAGACCGGGCCTGCGGATGTCGATGCCGACCTTGTGGCCGGCTTCCTGTGCGATCGCGGTGATGCGGGAGCCCAGCCGCCAGGCGTCGGCGTGGTCGAACGCGTCGAATACCAGCTCCTGTTCCTGCTGCTCCAGCGCGGCGATCAGATCCGTCATGGGCGGGCTCTCCCTCGGTCGCGGATGGCTTCACGACCCTACGAGCTGGGCTCGGGCCTGGTCGATGGTGGCGATGATCGAGACGGTCTCTTCCAGCGGGTGCACGGGCGACTCGGTGCGGCCCTCGCCGACGAATCGGGCCAGGGCGGTCGCCTCCCAAGAGAGCCCGTCGAAGCCGCGCAACCCGGTCGGGTCGCTCCACCGCAGCGTCGGCGAGAAGTGGTCGGCACCGGACAGGGTGAACGCGGTCGGCGCGAAGAAGGGGCCGTCGATGCTGAGCGTCGCCTCGGTCCCGGCGATCGCTCCGGTCATCGGAGTGCGCGCCTGGATGGACGAGTACAGCGTCGACAACGCACCCTGCTCGTGACTGAGCACGAGTGTCGAGTACGCGTCCACCCCGGTATCCGTCATCCCGCCGACCGCGACAACCCGCGTGGGGGCACCGAGGACCATCGAGGAGAACTGCACCGGATAGACGCCCAGGTCCAGCAACGCCCCGCCGCCCAGCTCGGGACGGTTGAGCCGGTGCTGCGGGTCCGCGGTGATCGCCTGCCCGTGGTCGGCCAGCACCGCCCGCACGTCCCCGAACACTCCGTCGGCGAGGAGCTTGCGGATCACCGAGGCCTGCGGCAGGTAGCGGCTCCACATCGCCTCCATCACCAGCACGCCGGCAGCCCGCGCGGCCTCCGCGAGGGTGCGCGCGTCCGCCGCGGTGACGGTGATCGGCTTCTCGATGAGTACGTGTTTGCCCGCCGCGATCGCCGCCAATCCCACCGCGAGATGCGCGCTCTGCGGGGTCGCCACGTAGACGACATCCACCTCCGGGTGGCGAACGAGCTGCTCGGTGGAACCCAGCACGTACTCGATTCCGTGCTCGGTCGCGAACGCCCGCGCCCGCTCGACCGAGCGCGACGACACCGCCACCGGCCGCTGCGCCGTGTGAGCGCGCAGAGCCTTCGCGAACTCGCCCGCGATCCAACCCGGCCCGACGATGCCCCACCGCAGCGACGGCTCACCGCTGCCGGGAAGGTAGAGGTCCGGGTCGGGCAGGTGGGAAGGCAGCATGCTCACGCTCCCATTCAACGACACATTTAGCACGAGCTAACACAAGATGGCCTTCACCTTAGCACGAGCTAAAAACCGGATGCCGAGGGCTCCGTACGCGTTTACGGGCTGGTCCGGGCTCTGCCCGTCGACTCCCGAACCACCAACCTCGTCGGCGTCGCGCTCACCCGGCGCGGCCCGTCATGGCCCTCCAGCCGATCCAGCACCGACAACAAGGTCGCCTCGACCGTCGCCTCGACATCCTGATGAACGGACGTCAGCTGGTGATACGACAGCGATGCCACATAGCTGTCATCAAAACCGACTACCGAGATCTCGCCGGGCACGTTGACGTTCGCCCGCGCGAGCACCGCCAGCACACCCGCCGCACACTGGTCACCGCAACACACCACAGCCGTAGGCCGGTGACGTCGTCCCAGGACATGCCGCGCGGCACTGGCACCGCCTTCCTCGGAGAAGTCGCTCTCGAGCACCTCGGCGCGCTCCGCGAGTCCGACCGCGGCCATCGCGCTCCGGTACGCCTCGGCCCGAAGACGGCCCACGGTTCCACCTCGTCCGCCGACATAGACGATGTCGCGATGCCCGAGCTCCACGAGGTGCTCGACCGCCAGACGAAGCCCCTCGATCTCATCGACATGGACGTTGTCGACGTCGAGCTCGTCCACCCATTCCCCGAGCCACACCACAGGCACGAGCTCGCGCGCATCCGCGAGGGCACGCGACGCCGGGTCCGGATTGAACGCGACCAGCGCCTCGACCCGCTCCTCCATCAGCTCCGCGACCACCACGTCGGTCGGCCGATCCGACGTCGTCGGCCCCAGCACCAGCCCGAAACCCCGTTCCGCGGCACGAACGAACAAGCGCTCGATAACGCGCACCTGGAACGGATTGCGCATCCAGAAGAGCGCGCCGATCAGGCGCGTACGGTTCTGGCGCAGCAGCCGCGCTGACGCATTCGGCCGGTAGCCAAGCTCATCGGCCGCAGCCAGGATCCGTTCTCTCGACTCTTCGCTCGGCCCCGGGACGCCCCTCATCACGAGCGAGACCAGCTGACGCGACACCCCCAGATGGTCCGCGACATCCTTCATCGTCGGGAGCCGGCCCGCGCCCCTGCCCGCTCGACGTTTCTGCGCGCCACCCACCCCGGTCGCCATGGCCCCAGTCTCGCACGTGCCGGCGCGGCGGCTCGGCTCAGCGCAGGCACGCCTCCTCCGGCCGCGAATCCCCGGGGAGGAAGTCCTCGTTTCAGGCGTTGGGGTCCTGGACATAGCGCTGGAAGCGGGGGATGAAGCGGGTGCCCAGCAACCGTCGCCAGCCGCGTGGCCGCCCGGCCATCGCCAGGGCGAGCGGAGCCGAGTCGAAGTACGAGATCCGCTCGGCGATCAGCCCGTCCACAAGGACGAAGCGATCGACCGCCGTCCAGGCCAGTTCGCGGCCGCCGAACGTCCCGCTGAGAGTGAACTCAATGAAGATCGCGTCGTGGGTGGCGCTCCAGCGGTGAACGGTCGCGTGAATGTCCGGGACGAGTTCGAAGAGCCGGGCGAACGCGACGCGGCACTCGTCACGTCCCCGCAGCGTGCCCATCAGCGGCTGAACGAGGACGATCTGATCACTCCACAGAGCCTCGTGCTTGCGCAGATCGGGCGTCCGCCAGCCGTCCTTGAACCTCTCGACGAACGCGGCCGCCGCATCGTGATCAATGACGTCAGGAGTGAAGGCTGCCCGCATGATCCGACTCTAGAACGCGCACCGAGGCGTGTCATTCGCACTCCTGCGAGCGCGGCCTTCGCGGGCGCCGCCGTATTCGCCCGCATCACTCAACCGGCGAACGGGGCAGGCGTTCTCCCTCACCCAGCCCGTAGTGCCCGTCGCGCCGTCCGGTCGACGGCGGGGGTCTGGACGTCCGGCCCGGTCTCGCCGCCGTACGTGGCGATCTTGTACTCGACGGCCGTCAGGGAAAGGGTCAGCTCACGGATCCGGCGGCGGATCGTGTCGCGATGCTCGATCAGCAGGTCGAGCCGCTCGGGCACCGTGTGCTCCCCGGCATC
>NZ_JBIUCF010000056.1:0-93837 GCF_044593615.1 Nonomuraea sp. NPDC051941 | reverse complement strand
ACCACGGCGAACCTGCCGCCGGCCTCGTCGCCCGAGTAGTAGAGCGGGACCGACAGCATCAACCTGCGCGGGCCTGACTGGAAGGCCACGCTGACCAGGGCGTTGTGGGCGTCGCTCGCCTCGATGTCGTACGGCTGGATGGCGACGGCCGCGAACTTGCCGTAACCGTCCCAGCCCATTTGCGGATCCATGCCCTCGGCCAGGAAAGCGCCCAGCTTGCGCGACCTGCTCGCGGCGTCGTCCGGGCTGAAATTGAGATAGACCCCGGCGAACTGGGCGGCGAAAGCCATGCCCCGGTCAGCCGGAAAACCATGGTGAGCAGGCGCGACGCTATTGGGCGTCGCGCTCGTTTGTTGGGTAAATCGCTCAAATGGGGCACGAACCCCATTCACGACGACAACCACGATAACTGCCCAGAGAATGACACGGCCGGTCCATACGAGCCACCGCCCGCCTCCGCCCGACCAGCCGCCGCGCCGCGGCCTGCGAGGCGGCGGCGCGTCGAAGTCAGCCGTGTCAAGGCGCGCGGAAAGCTCGGGGTCGCCAGCGATCCGAGGATCGTGCTGGACGGTAGACCTACGAGCCATCACGCCTCCGCTCGCGCCGATCCCCCCGGCTGGCGCGGTGTCGTCCGTTGCCGATCCCCATCATCCGCGGTGAAGTAGTCACCCTATCCGGTCTCCGCCATTGTTCCAGGAAAGCCACGCCCATGCTGCGGCATGACCGTCCTGACGGCAAACCGGGTCGGCGGGCAGGCCTCATTGCCGATTCCTGAGACTTCCCGGTGGAAACAGCTTTTGACCAGCCCAGATACCTAAATTGGCATAGCGCGACAGCCACGGATTCCTGTCCTACCGGGCATGGACTCTCGCCAGGCGGATTCGGTATGGATCGCGGAGCGGAGTCAGGGCCGTCAGGCGGGCTCCGGATCCTGGGTGGGGCGCGGCTGACGCCTGCTGTGCAGGTCCACGACCGTCTGCTGGGCCGACCGGTCCAGGGACACGACCGTCGGCTGCACCGCCCGCTCCAGGGAGCCGCGCAGGTCCGCCAGCATCTCGGCGGCGTCCCGCTCGCGCATCCGCGTCGCCATCTCGTTGCGCTCGTCGACCTTCCTGCGGAGGTACGCCTCGCGGTTGACGCGCAGGCCGTACATGAGCTCGACCCTGATCAGGGCGAGCTCCTCCTCAAGGCTGATGCCGGCCAGAGTGGGCGCGGGACGTCGTTTCCGGATGATGCGGCGGATCATTGAGGGCCTCCCGAGTCAGCGTGAACGCCGTGACGATTCGACGCGCGGGGGCCCAAAGTGGTTGACGCATCAGTTGTCCCGGCATCAGACGTCCTACCGATTCCCGGGATGAGACGTCTGAGGGGGCATCGCCGCCGTCACCACCGGTAACGTACCGTAACGAACGGCGGCTTTCCGTGATTTCCCACGGGACACCCCGGCCCGGGCCGTGCTCAGACGTTGAAGCGGAAGTTCTGACCCGAATCTCTGACCTGCACAAACGCCCGGACACCACGCTTGACCAGCACCTTTGTGCGTTGGCTAGCGTTGATCGTGTTCGGGCGTTTTCGACGGTCCTGCGGACTCACTGCGGACCACGCTCTGATCGCCCGTCCATGCCCGCGCGGGACCGGCCTTGATCTCACCCGAGACATAGCGCATCGCAAGCCGCCTCATCACCTCTGGCCCACTGACGCCATCCACCTCCTTGGCGCGAGCCTTGAGCGCCTCCCAAAGGTCCGCCGCCATGCGGATGTGCTGGATGGGCGTTTCCCCTTGCCCCGTACGCGCTGCGGCCACGTCTCCTCCTTATAGCTGTCTACACAGCAAGCCTAGAGGAATCATGCACTAAGACTTGTGTTGTGTACACAGATCATGCTTAGCTGTGTACACAACAAGACGGACGGGCCAGGTGTTCGAGCACCTGACCCGCCCTGAGTCTCACACCTGCTCACACAGGAGAAGACCTTGAGCAATCCCACCACACCCAAGCCTGCCTCCGCGACCGAGCCGCAGCTCCCCGCCACGTGGGAGGAGGAGGCCCGCAAGGCCGGCGAGCAGGCCGCGTTCCGCGTACGCGTCTCCTACGACGCGGAGATGCGGGCGTACGAGCACGAGCGCGCCACCAAGCCCACCGCCTACTGGCTGGCCAGCGACCCGTGCGCGCCCTGGTGCACGAACGACGACATCCACCGCAGCAGCGACGTGCCGGACGACCGCGTCCACGACTCCGCCGTGCACACGGTCAGCCTGTACACGATGGAGCCGGTCACGGTGTTCGCCGAGTTCACCGCCCCCGAGCTGACCCTGCAGTTGACGCAGCGGTACCGGGAGGGCGAGCCGCGCGTGTTCCTCAACGACAGCGGCGACGACACCCGCCTGTACGCCACCCTCGACGAGGCGGAGAAGATCGCGTTCGCGTTGCTCGACCTCGTCCGGCAGGGCCGCGGGCAGGAGCCGCTGAAGGTGATGCCGTTCGACTCGGAGGGCCGCTGCCGTAACGCCGACTGCGTGACCTGCCGCGTCGAGAAGACAGCGTGAACGGCAGACCACGCCGGCGGAACCTTGACCTGATCGAGCACCTCGACGACTCGGGGTGCTTGATCGAGGTCAATCTCCAGCTCGGCGGAGACGCGCACGTCGAGGTCATGTACACCGACCTCCAGGGCGAGACCCACACCGGCAAGTTCACCGCCGATCAGGCGTGGATCGTCGCCGACATCATCATGCAGTTCGACCGCCGCGGCGTACGCGAGTTCGCACAGCTCCTGGTCGAGGGCGTCCACGAGATCAATGCGGACCCGGAGGTTACCGAATGACGATCATGGACATCGGCAAGGTAGTCTCGCTGCCCGTCCGTCCGGCCTGGGCCGAGAACGAAGCCCTGGTGATGCCCCGGACGCCGGACTGCCACCCCTGGTGTGCCTACCACTGCATCCTCGACAACGGCGACTACACGTTCTGCATGGGCGAGGACCTGCCCGTCTACGTCCACGAGTACGGCGGGAGCGGCTACCTCGGGATCGTGGGCCACCCCGGCGAGGTGCCGAAGCTCGACCTCGGGCTTGCCTGGGAGAACATCGTCATGACGGTCGACGAGGCCGAGAAGGTCGCGCAGGCGATCATGCGCCAGGTGGCCAGGGCGCGCGGAACGGAGGAGGCGTGAAGCTCACTCACTGCCCGGTGCCGTGGTGCGAGAGCATCCACGACGACGGCGACTTCTCGACGCATAACGGCATCGCCGAGGAGTTCCCCATCCGGATGGACCCGCTGTACACCGGCCTGAACCGCGATGAGGATCTGCACGTCGGCCTCGACCAGCCGAAGCCGGACGACGACGTGATGGTGTCGCTGTCGGGCTCGTTCGGCGAGATGTGGCTTTCTCGGGACGAGGCGAAGCGGCTCGCGATCCGCCTCGTGCAGCTCGACCTCACCGCGAACGGGGGTGGACGGCCCGTAGGCTGATCCCAACCTCGCCAGACCCCCGCCACCTTTCCCGGTGGCGGGGGTCTTCTCGTTCCTCGCCCGGTTCTCGTTCGGTCCCGAACCGGTTCCCCGGCGGTTCTCGGACGGTTCCCGACTGGTCGCCGGTTGGTCGCGGAACCGGTCGCGTCCACGGTCGCCGGACGCGACCAAAGTTGCGTCCACTCTGGCGACCATCCGCACTCAACTTTGAAGTCACGATCATGGTCGCGTAGTTTTGGCGTCCACGCAGGTCAAGCCAGCGTTTCCGGTTTCACTTCCGGTTTCAAGTTGGACGCGAGTCGCGACCGGTTTGTGACTACCGATGTGACCTGACTCGCGACCGTCGGACGTGACATTTGATCGACGTCCGGCCGGACACTTCACCGACACGACTGTGCCACTTCGGAAGCCACGGAACGCCCGATCCACCTGCGACACCTCGCGTGGAACCCACGCGAGGTGTGCCACTTCACCGAGCGCAGGCCGGACACTTCACCGTGCCCCTGAGGCTGCCTTTCGCCCTGCTTTTCGCCGGCCGTGAAGGGCACACCGAAGGGCAGGGCGAGGGGACGCTTCGCCTTCATCTGGTCGCGCGCCGTCTGTACCCCCGACCGAGCCCAGTTCCGGCTGAACTTGTACTTGTCAGCGACGCCGCTCAGCGTGGGGACACGGCCCGCACGCATGCGGTCGCTGGATCGCTGGCGTGCTCGTCCTCGACGCTCTCCGTGTCCAACGCTGTTACCTCGATCGCCGATTCGGTGTGCCTTTCGTCGGACACCTGAATCGCCGGAACCGGACATGAACCCGGTGTACCTGATGTACCCCCGCAGCTCGTCATGCACGGATGTACCGACGGTGTACTCGGGAGGGTTCGAAGGGTGTACCGGCCCTGTACGGAGGGTGTACCGACACGGCGACAGGTATGCCGTACCTCCCGAAGATTCAGAGGCGGCACCGTGACCGCGATCGTGACGCTATGTGACGCCCGAGCGGGCAGATCTGGCGCTGTCGTGCCACGAGGGGTGCTCTACGGCGGACCCCAACGCGCAGGCGCGCGGCGCGCGGCGGGCGCGGCGCGCGAGGGCACCGTACCACAGATCACGGAATGTAACTGCGGGAAGTCAGCTCAAGAGTGGCTCAAGAGCGGGACCCTCAGGGTCAAGGACTTGAGGTAGGGTCCAGGACTCTTGACGCTCCTCTCGACCCTGCGACGTCGAGTCTTGAGCCCGGCCGGATGTCTTGAGGCATCCAACGCGCAGGCGGGCACGTGCACATGCGCACGTGCGCGAGACAACTTCGCCTGTCGGCTCCCGACGCTCGACACAACAGTTGTTGTCTCCCTGCCGGGGCTCTCTACGCGCGCAGTGTTACGTAACGCGCACCCCTCCGTAACGCGCGCGCGAAGGTAACACACCGCTGGCGGGAGTCGCTAGCCGCGCTGTGCAGAGGGCCGCAACCGCGCCTGCTAGCGCTAGCTAGTACTAGCGCGTACGCGTACGCGCGCGAGGGGGCGCTAGAACGGCGCCAGACCTAGCGTCTCTGCCGCGAGGCCTAGCGGCAACGCTCGGTCGGAGATCGAGCCCCTACGTGCGTTCTAGCGTCCTAGCGCCCATTCAGGGAGGGAGGCTGACTGCGGCGTGAACCGCGCTCCCGGAGGGGTGCGCACCGGTGCGCTAGGCGTGCCTCCCTGCCCCGCCTGGAGGGAGTTTTGCAGGCCACCGCGAGGGAGGTGCGACAGGGAGCCGCGTAGGGAGTTCTCCCTGCCTCCCTGCCCGCCTCCCTGGCTCTGGGCCCGCCTCACGGGGAGTAGTCGGCGGCTTGTGCGGTCGGACATCGTGTGCGGCACCCTCTTTTCCTTAAGGGGATTTCCCGGTGTTCGTAAGGAGCGAACAGGGTCCGGACACCTTACGCACAAGATCAACGCACACTCCGGACATCTACAGAGCGCGACCGAACAAGATCAACGGACATCCGGACATCAACGATCCGCGCCCGCACAACCACGCTTCGCGCCCGCACAAGATCGTCGGACATGCCGGAAAAGATCAACGGACGCCGCACAAGATCACCGGACATGGACAGCATGGGACGAGTCGGGCGTCTAGCCAGGGTCTAGGGCTAGGGTCGGAGGGTCTAGGACCTAGAGGCTGCCGAACTGGGAAAACGCGACCCTAGACGGGCTAGACCCGGCGGGTTAAGCCGAGTTAGCTGCCAGCTAACCGGGTTAGATATCTAACCCGGGCCTAAACGATCGCTTAACCCATGCTGACCTGCGGCGAGTTAGCCGAGTTAAGGGTTAAGCGGGGTTAGCTGTAGCGGCCCCAGAGCCCCTCAGGGGGCCGTTTTCGGGGCGCTAACCCGCGTCGTCCATCGGCCACTCCTCCTCGGGCAATACGAACACGCCCTTCGCTGGCAGCACCTTGACCAGGCCCCGCTCGGCCAACTCCCTGATCGTCCTCCGCACCGTTCCGAGCGCCACATGGAGCTCCTCGACCAGGGCGCGCTCGCCGGGCAACTGTCCGCCGGCGGGGATGCGTCCGCCACGGATGCGGGCCTCAAGGTAGTTCGCCGCGGCCACGTACACGTATTCGCCCTGTACGGCCTCGGGGTCGAAGTCCTGGTCATCACTCACGAGATCACACTAGAACGGCACTGAGCTGCATAAACGTGTAGGTAGCGGCATGCCGCTGTACACCGCGTCACACCGCGTCATACGATCCGAGCATGCCCTCCGATGACCTCCCCGACATCCCCGAATGCACCGTGACCCGCCTCGACGACGGGCGGCTACACCTCACCCACGAGTCCGGTCGTACGGCCACCGCCCACACCGCGCGCGGGGCGAAGCTGGTCGGGATGGCGCTGTGCCTCCTCGCCGAGTACGGCGACCCTCAGCCGCCCGGCATGCGGCCCGTCCACCTGGAGTGGCGCCACGACGAGCCCACCCTCCGCACGGGAGACCCGTCATGAGCGACGATCACACCGCCGCGGAACGGCTCGACCAGGACACGGTCACCCCAGACGACATCATGCGCGCCCACCAAGAGGCGATCGACGCCGGAGGGGACCGCATCACGCTCGACAGCAAGCTGAAGGCGGCGATCGAGGACGCGGGCGGCACCATCGACGACCTGGCGCGCGTCTGGACGCTGCACAACCAGCGCAAAGCCCGATGGGCCGCATACCGTGAGCAGCTCAACCGCCCCGCCCAGTGGCAACGCCGGGTGACGTGAACCCGGAAGACTCCCCCGCGCGGTGACTGGCCGGGGGAAGCAGTGGCCCCGCCCCACGGAGGGCTTCCCAAGGGCGGGGCCACCTGCATGGCCGCTAGGACCACGCAGGTTACGGGCCCTTCGATCCGAGCCGCGCGTACAGAGCGGCGCTGAGCCGGTCGGCGTCGGCCTGCTCCCGCACCACCAGGTCACCCTGAATCGTCACCAGCGACCCGCCCTTACTGATCGTGGACGTCGCCCCGCTGGTCGACGACCCGCCGCCCGCAGACGCAGCCGCCGCGTACGACGCCGACATCTGCTGTGGAGCTGACACGCGCGAGGAGTTGACCGGCGCCCCCATCGTCATGTGCGACGGCTGGACGCTGAGCCCGAAATCGTCGGCCACCTGCGACAGCAGGCCAATCGCCCGCTCCCGGAAGCGGCGCTCATACGGGATGAACGCCTCCGGCCCGGCACCCTCCCCATAGAGCAGGGTGGGCCCGGTGGCGATGTTCGGCGGGGTGGACCTGCCGCCGGCCGCGAACTTCCGGATGCCTCCGTCCGCGTAGGCGACGATGCCGCCGGCGCGGGCCTTCAGGTTCTCCTGCTTCTGCACCATCACCTGACGCACGGTCGTCGTGACCGTCTTGCCGTCGAGCTCCTTCAGCTTCCGCTCGTACTCCTTGATCAAGTCGAGCGCTTCCTTACCGCCTGGCGTCTTCACGTCCGTCTTGACGTTTCCAGGGATCAGCCCGAGCTTCGTCGCGAGCTCCTCAGCCTGCTTACGGGAGAAGCCCATCTTCTCGGCGAGACTGACGAACTGGTCCCGCTGCGTCGCGAGTTTGGCGTTCACCTCCGACAAGGGGGCGCCCTGCTCGATCAGCGCCTGCCGGAACGCGTTCGCCTTCTCGGCCAGCCCGATCAGCGCCTCCCGGTTGCGGCGGCCAGCCTCGCTGTTGGTGTCGTGAGCGCGGCCGTTCTCGCGGATTGACGCCGCGGCATCGTCGACAGCCCGCTTGTAGCTGATCTCGGTTTGCATGGCGTTCGACGTCAAGCTCGTCAACTGGCTGATCGCCGAACGGAGCGTGCCCACGTCGTTGGCGGCGTCCCGCGCACCGCTCCCCAGGTCCTTCAGCGCGTCGCCGGTCGGCGCGGTCGCCTGCTCGGCCGCTGACGCCGCGGCGCTGTAGCCGGGCAGGAGGGCCTTGAGCTTGTCCACGTCGCCGCCGGCTAGCCCGGCCTGCTTGGCGAGCTCATTGAACAGGGTTGCCGCCTGCTGGGTGTTGCCGCTCTGCACCATCTGCGTCAGCGTCTTGTCGAAGTTCTCCAGGCGTTGACGGCCCGTGTCCATCGTGTAGGCGCCCTGCGTGACCGACGCCACCGCGTCCGAGAACCCGGAAGAGAACCGCTCCAACACTCCGTCACTGCTCAACCGGCCCACCGTGTCACCCAGCGACTCGAACTGTCCGATGGTCGGCGCGAACCAGACAGACGAGCGGCTCATGTCGCCGGCGAGAGTGTCGAGGTTGCTGCCGAACGTGTTGAGCATGTCCGCGGCGGGCGTGCCCTTGGCGGCCAGAGCGCTCGTCTGCTGGGCGAGTTCGGCGATGTTCGGGTTGAGCCCTGACAGGCTGTCGCTCACCTGGTCGACGGCAATGGCCATGCCCGCGACGAGGGCGACGACCCCGCCCGTCTTCAGCGTGCCCGCCAGGCCAGCGAACTTGCCCTTCGCGCCGTCCGCTGAGCCGCCGGCCTTGTCGAGGCTTCCGGACAGGTTCTTCCACCACTCGGCCGCGCCGCTTACGGCCTCGTAGCCCTTTACGGCGGTCACGGTGGCGGCAATCGCGATCGCCAGCGCCTGGATCTGGCCGGGCGACATCTTCGACAGCACGTCGGCGAGCACGACCAGCGCACCGATCTTAAGCGTGGCACCGATCTTCACCGCAGCGAAGATCAAACCCACACCCTTGGCAATGGCCTCGATCTGCGCCGGGTCCATCCCCGCCAACCGTTCGGACAGGGTGACCATGAAGTCGAGCACGCCCGGCCCGAGCCCCGCCCCGACGCCCGCGATCTTGCCCGCGAACGTGGCGATGTTGCCGAACACCTCGGCGACCTTCGGCCCGTTCTCCTTCGCGTACGCAATGAACGCCTCGAACTCAGGGCTGCCCTTGAGGTTCGTCCCCCACGCCTCGAAGCGATCAGTCAGCCGCACCACGATGTCCAGCAGGTCATTCGAGTACGGCAGGAACGCCTGGATCACGCCACGCAGGCCGTTTCCGACGTTCATGGCGGACGTGCCGAGCCGGTCGATCACGCCGGGCGCCGTCCGGCCCAGGTCGTCGAAGAACGCCCGCCACTCCTGCCCCTTCAACTCCCCGTTGATCGACCTCAGCAGTTCATCGAACGCCTTCGCGCTCGACCGCACGACCGGCGTGCCGAGCTTCATTCCGGTCGTCATCAGATCCATTCCGGACCGGATCGCCGGGAACACGGCAGGCTGCAGGGACCGTTGCCACTCCAGATACCGATCCTGGAACGCCTTGATGTCCTTGGCCAGAGCCTGCTCGGCCTTGGACAGTTCAGCGAACTTCGAGGCGGCGCTACCAGCAGCGCTGCCCGTCTGCTGCATGGCGGCCCGCTGCTGCAGCTGTAGCACGGTGAGTTGCTTCTGTGCCGTCGCGAGATCCTGCTGGGACTTGAGCAGCCGGTCTTGCGCGGACCTGACCTGGTCGCTGCCCTCGACACCCGCCCGCGAGGCGTCCCGCTGCTCCTGCTTGAGCCGTTTCGTCCTGACGGACTGCTCTTCGAGCCGCTGGACAGCCTGCCTGTAGTTGAGCTCGGCGCGCTGCACGTCGAGCGGGTCGGCGTTCGGGTCGGCCTGGACCTCCGACAGCCGCCGGCGGGCTTCCGCAACGCTGAGCGTCGCGTCCTCCTCGGCCAACGCGGCGTCCTTCACGCTGAGCGTCAGATCCTCAAGGGCGCGCTTGGCGTCCCGCCTGGCCTGCGTCAGATCCTCCTGCGCCTGCTTGACGCCCTTCTGGGCATCCGCCACCCGGCGCTCCGCCTGCTCGAGCTGAAGCGCCCGAGAGGCGGCCTCAGCCGCAGCCTGGGCCGCCGACTTCGTAGCCCCGCCAGCACCGCCCGCGGCCGACTCCTGCTGCTTCAGAGCGTCGTTGATCCTGCCCAACGACGGGACCGCCACCGAAGCGAACCCCGCCGCGCCCACACCCGCCGCAGTGAAAGCAGCCCCGAGCGCCCCCACACCCACAGCAATCGTCGTCGCCGCCGGCAGCGACGCCAGAGCGCCCGCCACCATCGCAAGCGACGTCAGCGCCCCACCCACATCCGCGTCGACATCAACCCGAGCCCTCCGGCCGTCAAGCCGGTCCACCTCCGCAACCAGCGCGCGAATCTCCGCCTCAGCCCTGCCCGCGTCCGCATCAGCCTCGACAGTCGCCGTCCGCCCATTCAGCCGGTCAAGATCCCGGTTCAGCGCCTGCAACGCCGATACGGCCCTACGGACATCGACGTCCACCGTGACCGCGCGGGCCATCTGCTCACGCAGGCGCCGCGCAGCAGCCTCAAGCTTGGCAATCTCCACAATCGCCGGGGTGACGTTGGCCTGGAACTGAATCGAAACCCGCCGATCAGCCACGGCCCGTCACCTCCGCGAAGATAGCCAGCACCTGGTCAAGGCTCGCCTCAGGGTTCGTCCGCTCCACCCACACCGCCAACGGCACCCGGACCAGCGCCGCGAACAACTCCGCACCCGCCGCCGTGTCGTCCGTCCACACCAGCGAGTTCACCGCACGCCCGAGCGCCATCAACTCCTCCTCCGAGACGCGCTCACACGCCTCCAACAGCCGCGAAATCGCCTCAGTCGACGCGCTCACGAGCCCTCCTCAAGGTCGGGGGATGCGTACACAGGAAAATCCGCCTCAGCCGCGGTCAGAGTGGCCATGACCTCCGAGAGACCCGCCCCAGGCGCGACCGCGGATGAGGTCTCCGCCATGTCTGTCGGGTTCAAAGGTCCGCGACCAGACCTTTTGACCTGACCGGCTCCTCGCGCGTCTCCTCCGCGGTCAGCCCTGACCTGCGGGAACGCGAGTGCATCCCCCGGGCTAGTCGAACGGGTCGTCATCGTCTTCGTCCTCCGGGACCGTGAGCCTCGTAGCAGCGGACGGGGACAGCCCGAGCTCGCCCATGAGGGAGCGCCAGTGCTGGCGGAGCTGGGAGACGACCGTGCAGAGCGGGTTGCGTACGCGTCCGCGGTCGCCGTCGATGATGAGCCCCTCGAGAGACAGGGCGCGGTTGCACTGCCGGATGCGCGCGGTCGTCACGCAGAAGTCGATGAGGCTGTCCTGCTGTACCGACGTCAGGCCGGCGCACCGGGCAAGCATCGGGGCTGTCCTCGACCACACCTCAGCCGCGTCTCTGCGGGCCTGCAGCTCGTCGACGCGCTCGCCCGGGAACAGGTCAGCCCAGTCAGGCTCTACTGGCTCGGAGGCGGGCAGCACCATGCCGGGCGTGAGCCTCTTGTGCCCAGGGTTGCCCTCGCGTACGGCCTGTAGGTATGGCTTGGGCTTAGGTCCTGGTCTCGTCATGATCCTTCCGCCGACTTTCGCGAACTCCCGACGCTGGCCGATTACCTTTGCCGCGGTCAGCGCCTGGTGTCTGGTGGGGGCGGGTGCCAGGGGTCACAGCATGTCCTTGGCGAGGGCTTCGACGTCCTTGACGAACCGCGGTTCCAACAGGATGGCGGCGCGTGTGCCGTCGAGGTGGGGCGGCTGGTTGCTGCTGCCGTACTCGAAGCTCATGTCACCCTGCTTCATGGACGTGTCGGGCCCGACCCCGTATGTGATCCCGTTCGGGTCGGGGATCTCTTCGTGCGTGATGGCCTTGACGTAGTGGACGGCGTGGCGTCGACCGGTGGCGCGGGCGTTGTCTCTCCACTGGTTGCGGAGCTGCAGGGCGTTGGCCTGGACGATGTCGCGGGCTTTGCGCGGCAGCTCGGTGGCGGCCTGGTGAAGGTCGTCGGCGAGCCGGTCGAGGTCGCTCATGCTGCGTCGTCGGCGCCGAGCACGTCGGCGAGGCGTCCTTCGCGGTGTGCCTGGCGGATCTCGTCGCGGTTCATGCGTCCGAGGTGTTCGGGGGTGAGCTGTCCGCGGCTGGGGTAGCGGGATCGTCCGGTGAGGTCGTCGAGTTCGCCGGCGTCTTGGGCGGCAACGATCTGCTCGGGGGTGGCGTTCCTGAGCCACTGCTTGTCTCGCTGGATGGTCATTCTCCCCACGCTTCCTTCCTGGTGATGATCCTGAGGCTGAGGCGCTTGATCTCTTCGGGCGGGTACGGCGTGTCTCTGGCGATGACGGCTCCGCCGCTTCCTCTGTAGAAGTACTGGGCGCCTGACTCGGGCAGTTCTTCGTCGAGGGCGGCGAGTCGCTCGTATGGGTCGCCGTTGCTGGGGTCGGGGTGGCTGAGCGGCACGGCTGTCGCGCCGGAGGAGAGCGGCAGCAGGACGGCGCTGTCCTTGATGGTGGCGCGGGCTGCTTCGAGCGCCCGGGTGAGCCACATGCCGGGGTCGACGCGGTTGATGCGGCGCCGGCCTGCGTAGAGGTTGCCGCTGCCCCAGCCGAGCCGGGCGTGGATTTCGGGCGGGGCGATGGGGTTGTTGTGTTCGGGGATGCCGAGGTCTTGCATGCTTTTGCGCCAGGCGGCGATCCGCTGGTTGTGGGCTTCGACGGCGGCGAAGTAGTCCGTGGCGGCGGCTTGGAGGGCGCGTAGCTTGGCTGCGATGGTGTCGCCGGGCAGGTTGGTTTCCATCTCTGTGCGCAGATCTGCGCACGCTTTCTGCCGCTTGCGCTCTCTGGTCTGCTGGCACTGCTGGCGCACGGCGACGACGCGGAGTTCGCTCCACTCGGCGAGCTGCTGCGCTTGGGCGAGTTCGTCGGGGGTGACGGCTTCACCGGACATGATCCGGGTCTTGAGCGTCTCGACCCTGGCCGCGTCGGCGGCGGCTTCTCGCTCGGCCTTGACCACGTCGGCCTGGGT
This sequence comes from Nonomuraea sp. NPDC051941, assembly GCF_044593615.1. Classification (NCBI taxonomy): domain Bacteria; kingdom Bacillati; phylum Actinomycetota; class Actinomycetes; order Streptosporangiales; family Streptosporangiaceae; genus Nonomuraea; species Nonomuraea sp. NPDC051941. The sequence goes on along the minus strand of NZ_JBIUCF010000056.1, from coordinate 81,105 downwards.
GACGTCTGCCATCAGATGCCCCTGGGGAACTTGAACGCGGTGATGGTGCCGGTGTGGGCTGCGTCGGCGACGTCGACGAGGATGGTGCCGTCTGTCTGTAGGTAGCTGGCGGACTCGAACGGGCCTATCCAGCGGACTCCGGTGGTGGCGGCGACGGACACGGTCAGGTTCGTCTCGTAGCTGCCGCGCGCGGCCAGGCCGCCGGCGACGACGCTCACGTTGTGGGCGGACCCGTGCGTGTTGGTAACGCGCAGGATGGTCAGTTCCGGCTCTGCCCTGCCGGAGGTTCCCGCGGCGGGGCTGGCGGGGATGACGTGGCCGTTGCCGGTGCCACCGTTGATGGTGGTTCCGGCGACGTCGGTGATGCTGCTGTTAGCTGCCCAGTTGGTGTAGGCCACTGCTGTTCGGGCCATTCGTTTGTCTCCTCCTCGATGCTGATCAGCCAGTCGCGTCCCGAGCGGCGGGCTCGCAGCTTCCCGACCTGGCACAGGTGGCGAACCCACCGCTCAGAGCACCCCATACGGCGGGCAATCAGCGCCGTAGTTAGTTCCACTGTGGCGGGTGCGGCGGGATTGCTTCCGTGTGCGGAAGTGTCCGGGTTGAGGAGGTCGCGGACGAGGTCGGCCATGTAGGTGGGGATGTCGGCGCCGTGCTCTTTGAGGTCGTCTTGCGCGTGTTTGATGATCCATCGAGCTTGGGCGTTGGCGGCGGCAGCCGTACCCAGGGGACTAGGTACGGCTGCCGCTTCCGTTGGCGCAGGAGCGTCTACAGGCCCGCAATGGGGAATCGCCCTCGACTCCTTGTCTCCAGGGGGCGCGGCGTCAATGGATCGCGGTCCCTGGTGGATTTCACGCCCGGTCATTGGGGTTACTCGGGGAGGTCCTGGTCGTCACGCTTCCCGGCGCCGGGAAGGGTACTTTCTAGCGAGTACCCCTGCGTTGTGCTGGTCGCAATGGAGGTCATGCGCGGTCCCTGAGCGCGTCGGTCTCGGCCTTGATCTCGCGGAGTCGATCCGCCCTGTAGGCCGTGGCCGCGCATCCCTCGCATGTCGGGTCGCCGCAGGTGATCGGCCCGTTGGGGCCGTACTGGTTGGGGTGCTGCGGGCAGATGAGATCGAAGTCGATGCGGCCAGGGTTGTCGGTCTTGGCGCCGCGCCACCTGCGCCAGTCGGTACGCAACTGCTTGAGTCTGGCGTTGATCGCGCGCTGTGTGCTCTTGCTCATGAGGGGTTCTCCTGGTTCCGGGTCTTGGCGCGGAGTTTGTAGTTCTTCTGGGCGCAGCTCGTGGAGCACCACTTGGCGTCCTTGCGGGCACCCTTGGGGATCGCCTTCTTGCAGTGGCCGCACTTGCGCCTGACGGGACGCTCAGGCGGATTCGGGGAGAGGGATACAGGGTCCTCTTCGGGGGGCAGACCGCCAGACCGCCAATCCTCGACGGCGTCACCCTGGTTGGCGGTCTGGCTGTCTGGCCTGGTAGATCCATCTCCTATGGCGGTCTGCTCATAGGTCTTGGCGGTCTGCCCCTTGCTATCCGTCTCCGTGGCGGTCTGGGTCGGTGGCGGCTCAGTGGCCGTCCCAACCTGCTCGGGGAGCGTGATCCACCACTCGTTCTTGCCGCGCGGGTCGGTGGCGAACTGCTTGGCGGCGATCTTCATTTCCTTGCGGGCACGCTCAAGGGTTCGCGAGGTGATGCCGTACATCTCGCGCGCTTCTTCCTTGATCTCGTTGCTGCGCCGCCACCGGTTGTCGAGCGCCTTGCGGAGGTAGTCCTTGGCGTCGGTCTTGGCGTCCTGGTCCTCACGGTCAACGCCGTTGCTGGACAGGACATCCTCGACGGAGCGGTCAGAGATGCCGTCGAAGACGAACCGGCCGACTTCGGCGATCTCTCCGGTGGACGTGAGCACGCTCGCTTCATCGATCCGATAGGCAAGCGACGGGTGATCGCTGCGACCGAGGGAGTTCTTGGTCTGGGTCATCACCCTGACCTCGTTCTCAGCGTCCACGGCGAAGCCGAAGATGGCGCGCGGCACATTCTTGAATGCGCCCGACCCTGTGATCAACGATGAGGCGTCCGTGCCTGCCCCCTTGCCGAAGTGGCAGATGCCGAGCATCACGCAACCTGTACGGTCCGCCATCCGCGCGAGGGGGTCGAGGACCGTCCGCACGGACCGCTCCTTGTGGGTGTCCACCACGGAGCTGATGGTGGAGATCAGCGGATCGAGAATGACGAGCTTGACGTCGTTCTCGATGATCGCCTGCTCCAACAGGTCGAAGTCGGTCGGCAGGTTGATGATGCTGGTCTCGTCTTCGCTGACCTCGACATCGATCCGGAAGACGCGCGACAGGTTGGCGCCTGCAGCCTTGAGCCGGCCCGCGATCGTGTGCTCCCAGGAGTCCTCAATGGCCGCGTAGATCACGTTGTGCGCGGTCCCGAGGAACGAGCCGGGGAGCATGCCCGTGGTGATCTCGGCGGTCATCCAGATGCCGAAGCTGGACTTGCCGGTTCCTTCGCGGCCGGCCGCCGCCGCGAGCGCGCCAGACGGAATGCGCCCGCGGCCGTTCTCTTTCCACGCCCAGACGACCGGCTTGATCTCGATGTCGGATGCCCGGGTGAGCTTGAGCTTGCGCGCGAAGGGCTCCGGCATGGTGGCCTTGCACTCGCAGTTCTGATACCTCACGCGGCAACCCGTGCAGATAGAAAGCAGGCCCTCCCCATACGGGCTCTCTTCCCGACTGATGGCCGCGCCGCACTTCGGGCATTTGGTCACGCGCTCTCCTCGCTGATGAGCGGTTGACCTGTCCAGAAGTTGACCGGGCCGCCCTCGTACTCACGTCCGCCGCGGCGGCGCAGCGCAGCCTCGTAGATGGGGCCGCCAGGCTTGCGGCGCTCGGCCAGTTCGGCGGCGGTCGGTGTGCGGCTGGTCGACCTGACTTTCTCGGCCACGGCGGACCACTCCCGTTCCATGTCGATCTCGGCCCGCCGGTAGCCGGTCTCTTCGCCCTGAGTGAACCCGAGCCGGTACACGCCGTTGATCTCGTCGCTGGTCACGCGGCCACCTCCGATGCCTGGCCGCGGTACGTGCGGGCGACGACCAGCCAGACCAGGCGGCCACACCCGGCACGGCGCAGCCCTTCGGCGGAATCCTCATCGCGGACCCTGCCGAAGTGGCCGTACGAGCAGGCCGGGCAGACGAACGCGAACCACCAGAGGCGGCGTCGGCCGTACGGGGCGTAGAGGCTGACGTACGCGGCAGGGTGCCGTAACGGAAGCTCCATCTGCACGGGGGCGTGACGAACGTCGGTGCCAGCCTGTACCGTGACAGGCGAACGATGCGTCTGGTCGGCGTTCTTGTTCTTCTCGGCCCTGTCAGGAGCGGCTACTCCTGCAGGGCCGTTCTGCTGTGTGGTGTCGGGCGGGTACATCAGGCCGCCCCGCTCTCCGCGGCCTCGCGCTCGCGCTGAAACTGCTGCACTGCGGATTCCCGGTACAGCACCTTCGTCCCGATCTTGGTCCCCTGAGGGCCAAACCCGATGTGGCGCCAGTAGCGAACGGTGCTCGGCGACGTCCGGAAGCGCTCCGCAACCTCAGCGGTCGTCAGGTAAGGGTCGTCTTGTGTCTTCACGACACGAACCTCCAATCGTTGTCAGTCACAGACACACGCTCTCGCATATCGTCGCCATCTGTCAACGCAGGCGATACTGTGTCCCCATGACACAACAGGAGTGGCCGGTGCGATTGGCGCACACTGTCGCCACGGAGGTGCAGAAGCATCGACGCAGGCGCGGCATGAGCGCTCAGGACTTGGCCAACACATGCGGGGAGCTGGGGGTGCCGTTCTCGCGGTCTGCCATAGCGAACTTCGAGAGTGGCCGCCGACCGTCCATCAGTCTGGCCGAGCTGCTCGTCTTGGCACGGGCCCTTGGCGTTGCCCCCGTCCTGCTGGTCTTCCCTCTCGGCGGGCAAGCAGAGGCACAGGTGCCCCCGGGCGAGACAGTGGATACCTGGGATGCCGTGCGCTGGTTCGCGGGCGACACCGTGGACGCCCTACCGACCGACGATGAGTATCCGTCCGTGGTCGAGGACTACCGCTGGCATGACGATCTCATCGCGCAGTGGCGTCGCGCTCGGAAGGACCTGGATGAACTTCTGCTGACCGACAACCCGGACCAGAAGTTGATCGCGGCCCACAACGGCCTGTTGGCGGCGATCCGGGGCAACCTCGCGGCCGGCCGGAAGCGCCTCCGCAACGATGGCTTGATGCCCCCCAAGCTCCCGCCCGGCCTAGCCGATCTGAGAGAGGAGACCTGATGGCCAGCATCAAGAAGCGCCCGGACGGCAAGTGGCGCGCCCGGTACAGGGATGCGGACGGCAAGGAACACGCTCGCCACTTCGATAAAAGGATCGACGGTCAGCGGTGGCTTGATGAGGTCACCGCGAGCATCCTCACCGGCCAGTACGTCGACCCGCGCGCCGGCCGCGAGACGTTCGAGACGTACGCCGAGCAGTGGCGGGACGCCAAGCCGCACCGGCCGAGCACGGCCAAGGCGGTCAAGCAGCATCTCACCCGGTACGCCTACCCGGTGTTCGGCAAGCGCCGGCTGTCGTCCATCACCACGTCGGACGTGCAGAGCTGGGCAACGGGCCTGACGAAGATCCATAAGCTTGCACCGTCCACGGTGCGGACAGTGTTCAACACGCTGTCCGCGGTGTTCCGAGCCGCGGCGAAGGACCGGAAGATCGCTCGGACCCCGTGTGAGGACATTGACCTCCCGCCGATCCCGCGTAAGAGGATCGTGCCGCTGACCATCGCCCAAGTGCGGGAATTGGCCGCGCGGATGCCCGAGCAGTACCGGGCGCTCGTGATCGTGGGCGCGAGTACGGGCTTACGGCCTGGCGAGCTGTTCGGGTTGCAGGTGCGGCACGTCAACTTCTTCGCGCGGACGCTCGACGTCGAGCAGCAGGTGCAGCAGACGGCGGGACACGGCGTGCGGGTATGCGAGCTGAAGACGCCTACCTCCTACCGAACGGTGCCGCTCCCCCAGGTGGTTATCGATGCTCTAGCCGCTCACCTGCGGGCGCACCCTGCCGAGCCGGACGGGTTCGTGTTCACCGCGCCCGAGGGCGGGCCGATCGTCTACAACCACTTCATGGACAACGTGTGGCGGGACGCGGTCAAGGCCGCGGCGCTCCCGAGCGGCACAGGACCGCACGCTCTACGCCATGCCTACGCCTCGACCCTCATAGCCGCTGGCGAGTCCGTGAAGGCCGTCTCAGAGCGCCTGGGGCACAAGAACGCGGCCATGACCCTGAACGTCTACGCCCACCTCTTCCCGGACTCGGAGGACCGTACGAGGCGGGCGATCGACACTGCATTTCAAGATCATGCGGACTCTGTGCGGACTGAAGAGACAGTGCCCACCGCTCCGACCCAGCTCAGACCGTGAATGCCGAGATCATCTAAACGTTGAAGCGGAACTCCACCACGTCGCCGTCGCGCATGATGTATTCCTTGCCCTCGACGCGGGCCTTGCCCGCCGCGCGGGCGTTGGCGATGGAGCCGACCTCGACCAGGTCGTCGAAGGAGACGACCTCGGCCTTGATGAAGCCGCGCTGGAAGTCGGTGTGGATCACGCCGGCCGCCTCGGGCGCGGTGGCGCCCTTGGGGATCGTCCAGGCCCTGGTCTCCTTCGGCCCGGCGGTGAGGTACGTCTGCAGGCCGAGCGTGTCGAAGCCGACCCTGGCGAGCTGCCGCAGCCCCGACTCCTCCTGGCCGACCGACTGGAGGAGCTCCAGCGCCTCCTCCTCGTCGAGCTCGACGAGCTCCGACTCGATCTTGGCGTCCATGAAGACCGCCTCGGCGGGCGCGACCAGCGTCGCCAGCTGCTCCCGGAGCGCGGAGTCGCCCAGCTCGTCGGCGTCGAGGTTGAACACGTACAGGAACGGCTTGGCCGTCAGCAGGTGGAGCTCGCGCAGCTCCTCGCGGTCGAGACCGCTCTCGAAGATGGTCTTGCCGGTCTCCAGCACGCTCAGCGCGGCCTCGGCGGCCTCCAGCGCGGACTTCTTGTCCTTGTTGTTGCGCGCCTCCTTCTGCAGGCGCGGGATGGCCTTCTCGACCGTCTGCAGGTCGGCCATGATCAGCTCGGTGTTGATGGTCTCGATGTCGCGCTTGGGCGAGATGTCGCCGTCCACGTGCGTGACGTCGGGGTCGCTGAAGACGCGGACCACCTGGCAGATCGCGTCGGTGTCGCGGATGTTGGCGAGGAACTGGTTGCCCCTGCCCTGCCCCTCCGAGGCCCCCTTGACCAGGCCCGCGACGTCGACGAACTCGACCTTGGCGGGCAGGATGCGGGCCGAGCTGAAGATCTCGGCCAGCTTGGGCAGCCGGTCGTCGGGCACGCCCACGATGCCCACGTTGGGCTCGATGGTGGCGAACGGGTAGTTCGCGGCGAGCGCGTTGCCGGACTTCGTCAGCGCGTTGAAGAGCGTGGACTTGCCGACGTTGGGCAGACCGACAATACCGATTGAGAGACTCACGGACGCCAAGTTTACGTGCTGAGCGTAACGAGCGTGTCGGGCCGGATCGGCGCGCCGGAGTCCTGCATCATCGATCAAGTGGATGTCGTCTCGCTTCTCGTAGGTCTGGCCGCCGGGCTCGTCATCGGGTTCCTGGTGGCCAGGACGCGGGCCGCGGTGCGGGTGGCCGAGGCGGACGCGCGGGCCAAGTCGGCCGCCGACAAGCTGGTCTACGTCGAGGAGCAGCTCGCCGAGCGCTTCCAGGCCCTGTCCACGCGCGCCCTCGACGTCAACAACATCCGCTTCCTCGAGCTGGCCGAGACCAGGCTGGCCGCCAGCCGCGCCGAGGCCACGGGCGATCTGGACCAGCGCAAGCAGGCCGTCGAGCACCTGGTGGAGCCGCTGAAGGACGCGCTCGCCCGGGTCGAGTCGCAGCTGCGCGACACCGAGTCCGGCCAGCGCGCGGCGCGCGCCGAGCTGGCCAAGCAGATGGAGTTCGTACGGCAGAGCAACGAGCAGCTGCGCTCCCAGACCACGGCCCTGGTCAGGGCCCTGCAGCGGCCCGAGGCGCGGGGCAGGTGGGGCGAGCTCCAGCTGCGCAGGGTCGCCGAGATCGCCGGCATGCAGCACCACTGCGACTTCGACGAGCAGGTCACCGAGGGCCCCATGCGCCCCGACATGGTCGTCAGGCTCGCCGGCGGCAAGAACATCGTGGTCGACTCCAAAGTCTCGCTGGCGGCCTATCTGGAGGCCGCCGAGGCGTCCGACGAGAGCCTCGCCACGGTCCGGCTCGACGCTCACGCCCGGCACGTCCGCGAGCACATCGACCGGCTGGCGGCCAAGTCCTACTGGCAGGGGTTCAACCCCTCGCCGGAGTTCGTGGTGCTGTTCATCCCGGGCGAGGCGTTCCTGGCCCCGGCGCTGGAGCGCGATCCCGGGCTGCTGGAATACGCGATGACGCGGCGGGTCCACATCGCCACGCCGACGACGCTGATCACGATGCTGCGCACCGCGCACTACGCCTGGCAGCAGGCCGCGCTGAGCGAGAACGCTCGGGCGGTGTTCGAGCTGGGCAAGGAGCTGTACGAACGGCTCTCGTCCCTCGGCAGGAACGTCGACTCGCTCGGCAGGGCGCTGACGAGGGCCGTGGAGGCGTACAACAAGTCGGTCGGATCGCTCGAAAGCCGCGTCCTGGTCACCGCGCGCAAGCTGCACGATCTGGGCGTCGTGGACGGCGATCTCGACTCTCCTGAGATGCTCGAAGGCCTGCCCAGACCCCTGGCATCCCCCGAACTGCTGGAAACCTCGCCTCTGCTTTCCCACTCGAACGGTAAGTTGGCCAACGGGTCGCAATAAATCGGGGGTGGGGCATTGGGTGAGAAGAGGCGTTCCGCGGTCAGGCTGACCGCTCGCGGCGCCATCGCGCTCGCCCTGGTCGCCACCTTGGCGGGCTACGTGCTGGCGACCCTGCTCGACATCCAGTACGTCGTGGGCGCGACCTTCGTGCTGTCGAGCCTGCTGGGCGTGCTCCTGGTCAACCGGCGCGAGCTGCTGTCGCTGGTGGTGACGCCGCCGCTGGTGTTCTTCTGCGCCACGCTCTTCGTCGAGCTGGGGCGCGCGTTCGGCTCGGTGTCCATCGTGCAGTCGCTGGCGCTGGGGCTCTACACGTCGCTGACGCAGGGCGCGCCGTGGCTGTTCGCGGGCTCGGCCGTCGTGCTGGGCGTCGCGTGGCGGCGCGGGCTCCGCGACAACGTACGCGAGCTGCGGGAGGAGCTGAAGGCGGGCGCGGAGATGCCGCGCCCGCGTCAGCCGTTCGTGCCCGAGCCGGAGGGCTACTTCGAGCCCAAGGTCTACGGGACGCCGCGCGGGGACGACTAGGAGACCCGCAGGTCCTTGCGCAGCTCGTGGGGCAGGGCGAAGCGCATGCTCTCCTGCACCGACTCGACCTGGGTCACGTCGTCGAACCCATGCTTGGCCAGCCGCGCCAGCACCTCGTCGACCAGCTCCTCCGGAACGGACGCGCCGCTGGTCACGCCGACCGTGGTGACGCCCTCGAGCCACTCGTCGCGGATGAAGGTGGCGTTGTCGACCAGGTAAGAAGCCTCGGCCCCGTAGTCCTTGGCCACCTCGACCAGGCGCTTGGAGTTGGAGGAGTTTTCCGAGCCGACCACGATGACCAGCTGCGCCTCGGCGGCGATCTCCTTGACCGCGACCTGCCGGTTTTGCGTGGCGTAGCAGATGTCGTCGCTCGGCGGGTCGATCAGCGTGGGGAAGCGCTCCTTGAGCCGGGTGACCGTCTCGGTGGTCTCGTCGACCGACAGCGTGGTCTGCGACAGCCAGACCAGCTTGCTCGGATCCTTGACCTGCACTTTGTCGACCGCGTCGAGCCCGTCCACGAGCTGGATGTGGTCGGGGGCCTCACCGGAGGTGCCCTCGACCTCCTCGTGACCCTCGTGCCCGATCAGGAGGATGTCGTAGTCCTGGCTCGCGAACCGCCTGGCCTCGTTGTGCACCTTGGTGACCAGCGGGCAGGTGGCGTCGATGGTGCGCAGGCTGCGCCGGCGCGCCTCGTCGTGCACCGCCGGGGACACCCCGTGGGCCGAGAACACCACGATCTCGCCCTCGGGCACCTCCTCGGTCTCGTCGACGAAGATGGCGCCCCTGGCCTCCAGAGTCTTGACGACGTGGGTGTTGTGAACGATCTGCTTGCGTACGTAGACCGGCGCACCGTACTGCTCCAGGGCCTTCTCGACCGCTACCACGGCTCGATCGACTCCGGCACAGTAGCCGCGTGGCTTGGCTACGAGTACTCGGCGGGAAGTGGGGGTCTGCGGCTCCATACTTTCTATGCTACGTGGAGCGGCCATCAGGCCTGCGCGTGCGTGGTTGCCCGCGGTTTGCCAAACTGGCCGTCCATTACTGACCTCCCAGGGAGACGTCATGTCCCTCAGCGACGTGATACGCAACATCGCCAAGACCGTCACCAACAAGGACGAGCTGAAGGAGAAGGCCAAGGACCTTCCGCTCCTGTTCATCCAGACCACACTCAGCGCGGCCGGGCAGGCCCTGCTGGTCGTCGACCGGGTGAAGAACTCCATCAAGGGCCTTGGCAACAAGGAGGAAGAGGAGTCGAACGACTCGCGCCCCTCCGCCGCCGAGCAGGTGGCCGCGGCTCCGGCCGCGGAGGAGGAGAAGCCGGCCCGCAAGGAGCCGGTGATCTTCGCGCCGCGGCCTAGCGCCGCCGAGCCCAACGGTGTCGCCAAGACCAAGCCCGACCCCGTCATCTTCGCTCCGGCGGGCAAGTCGGAGTCGGCGGCCACCGCCAACCCCGAGACCGCCGCTCCGGCCGCCGAGCCCAAGCCCGCCGCGGCGGAGACGCCCAAGCCCGTGGTCACGGAGGAGCCCGCCGAGCCCGCCGTCGCGGAGCCCGCCGTCGCGGAGAAGCCCGCCGAGCCCGAGCCCAAGGCCACCGTCACGGACGAGCCCGCCGAGGTCGCCGAGCCGAAGGCCGCCGCTGTGGAGGCCGAGCCGAAGGCGGCAGTCGCGGAGGAGATCGAGCCCAAGGCCGCCGTCGTGGAGGCCGAGCCCAAGGCCGCCGTCGCGGAGGAAGCCGTCAAGGAAGAGGTCGTCAAGGACGAGGCCGCCAAGGTGGAGGTTGTCGCGGAGGAGGCCGTCGAGGCCAAGCCGAAGCGCACCCGCAGGACCACCAAGAAGCCCGCCGCGGCCCCCGAGGCGACCGTGGCCCCGGAGCCCACGGCCGCGCCGGAGCCCGCCCGCGCCCCCGAGCCCGCCACCGCGCCCGAGCCGGTCGCCGCCGCCCCCGTGGACCTGGCCGAGCCGCTGCCCGGCTACTCCGAGCTCACCGTCGCGTCCCTGCGTGCCAGGATGCGCGGCAAGACCGCCGAGCAGATCAGCGACTTCCTCACGTTCGAGAAGGCCACGAAGTCCCGGCCCGAGGTGATCAAGATGTTCGAGAACCGCCTGGCGAAGCTGCAGGCCGGAGAGTAGGTCGTACCGACCCCGTAGTCTTCCGGCATGAGCGAGAAGACCTCACCCGAGTCTCCCCTGCCGATCCGTACGGTCCTGCAGATGGTGGGCGGTTGGATCGGCAGACTCGGCACGGTCTGGGTCGAGGGCCAGATCACCGACCTGAGCGCTCGTGGCGGCACGGTGTTCATGACCCTGCGCGACCCGGTCGCCAACGTGTCGGCCAAGGTCACCACCCCGCGCGGGGTCTACGAGGCCGCCGTGCCGAGGCCGGCCGACGGCGCCAGGGTCGTGATGCAGGTCAAGCCCGACTTCTGGGTCAACAGGGGCTCGTTCGCCTTCACCGCGCTGGAGATCCGTCCGGTCGGCGTGGGCGAGCTGCTGGCCCGGCTGGAGCGGCTCAGGCAGTTGCTGGCCACCGAAGGGCTGTTCAGCGCCGACAGGAAGCGGCGGCTGCCGTTCCTGCCCGGCACGATCGGGCTCATCTGCGGCCGCGACTCCGCGGCCGAGCGCGACGTGCTGGAAAACTCCCGCAGGCGCTGGCCGGCCGTGCGGTTCAAGGTCGAGGAGGTGGCCGTCCAGGGGCCCTACGCGGTGGGCGAGGTGACCGAGGCGCTGCGCAAACTCGACGCCGACTCCTCGGTCGACGTGATCGTCATCGCCCGCGGCGGCGGCTCCCTGGAGGACCTCCTGCCGTTCTCCGACGAGACGCTCGTACGCTCGGTGGCCGCCTGCCGCACCCCCGTGGTGAGCGCGATCGGCCACGAGCAGGACAGCCCGCTGCTCGACCTGGTGGCCGACGTGCGCGCGTCCACCCCGACCGACGCGGCCAAGAAGGTCGTGCCCGACGTCGGCGAGCAGCTCTCGATGGTGCGCCAGCTCCGCGACCGGGGCCGCAGGGTGGTGAGCGGCTGGCTCGACCGCGAGATGTCCTGGCTGACGTCGGTGCGCTCGCGCCCCTCGCTGGCCGACCCGGTGCGCGAGCTGGAGCGCCGGGCCGAGCAGGTCGACTCGCTGCGCGACCGGACCAGGCGCTCGCTGTCCGGCTCGCTCGACCGGGCCTCCGACGACCTGACCCACCTGCGGGCCCGCCTGATCACGCTGTCCCCCGCGGCCACGCTGGAGCGCGGATACGCCATCGTCCAGCACCCGTCGGGCGAGGTCGTACGCCTGGCCAAGGACGTCTCCCCCGGCTCGCTGCTGACGATCCGCCTGAGCGACGACCGCCTGACCGTACGCGCGGAGGAGCCGGACGAAACCGCGGACACGTGAGCGATCCGGGGTCTACGTTCGGCACATGAGAGGACTCGTGCAGGTCGCCCAGCACGCCGATGACCTCGACAGGGCCACCGCCTTCTACCGCGACGTGCTGGGCCTGCGGCACATCGCCACCTACCGGCCGCCCGGCCTGGCCTTCTTCGACCTCGACGGCGTCCGCCTGCTGATCGAGCAAGGCGCGCCCTCCACGGTGCTCTACCTGGCCTCCGAAGACCTGGAGGCGGACGCGGCCCGGCTGCGTTCGCACGGCGTGGCGATGGTCGAGGAGCCGCATCTGATCTTCACCGACGACGGCACGTTCGGCGCACGGGGCCGGGAGATCCGGATGGCCGCGTTCAGGGACTCCGAGGGGAACCTGCTCTGCCTGATGACCTAGCGTGGGGGGTGTGAAGCTAACAAAGTTCACGCATGCCTGCGTAAGGGTGGAGCTCGACGGCCGCGTGCTGGTCATCGACCCGGGGATCTGGAGCGAGCCGTCCGCGCTGGACGGGGCCGACGCGGTGCTCGTCACCCACGAACACAGCGATCACGTGGACGTGCTGCGGCTGCTCGGGGCCGGGGTCCCGGTGTTCGCGCCGGCGGGGGCGGGGCTGGACGGGCTGCCGTACACGCCGGTGGGCGCGGGCGAGGAGTTCTCGGCGGCGGGCTTCCGGGTGCGGGCGCACGGCGGGCGGCACGCGCTGATCTACGGCGGCCTGCCGGACTGCCCGAACCTCGGCTATCTGGTCGACGGCGCCCTCTATCACCCGGGCGACTCGGTGCACGTGCCGGACGAGCCGGTGGAGACGCTGCTGGTGCCGCTGCAGGGGTCGTGGCTGAAGACCGTCGAGGCGATCGACTTCGTACGGGCGGTGGGGCCACGGCGGGCGTACGGGATCCACGACGCGCAGCTCAACGATCGCGGGCTGAGCACCACCAACGCCTGGCTGGCGAGGACGACCGACCACGGCTACCGCTGGCTGGCCCCTCGCGAGACCGCTTGACCCCTCCAGGGGCGTCAGAAGGGGGCGTCGTCGGAGTTGCCCCCTGAGGGCTCGGAGCGGCGCGCCATGGCGGCGGCGAGCTTGACCCTGGCCCCCTGGAGCCACTCCTCGCAGACCGCAGCCAGCTTCTCGCCGCGCTCCCACAGCTCGATGGACTGCTCCAGGGTGAGCCCGCCGGTCTCCAGTCGGCGCACCACCTCGGTCAGCTCCTCGCGGGCCTGCTCGTATGAGGGTGCCTTCTCGTCTCCTGCCACGACCACCACCCTAGACGGGGCGACCGACATCCGCAGACCAGGCGGCCCTGTCAGCCCTTGGGGCGCTGCTGCAGGACGGAGGCGAGTTCGGCGAGCTCCGGCCAGTCGGCGGTGCCGGAGATCACGAGCGTCACCTCCGGCAGCACGCGGACGAGCGAGCGCTGCTTCTTGTCCTCGCGGAAGCGCTGCTCCCACTGCACCCCGTCCACCTGCTGCGTGCCGACGGCCTTGTCGGAGTTGGCCATGCGGCCGGCGAACCCGGCCGCCGGCTGCTCGTTGCTCTGCGTGAACATCGCGTGCTCGCGCTTGGCGGTGGCGTAGCCGAGGAAGAGGACCTGGGCGCCGTTCTCACCCTTGGCGATCTTGTTGCTGTTGGGGATCCAGCCCGCCGGGTCCTTCTGCGGCGCCCACACGCCGTACGGCACCGAGTGGCCGAAGTTGGCGACGGTGATCGAGTATTCGAGCCGCGGTATGTGCTGCTCCCGGCTCTGCGGGGCGACCAGCAGGAACAGCCCGACCGCCGCGAGGCAGACGAACAGCGCTACCGCGTAACCGTAGAAACCCTGGGTGAACCGCACACTTGGCGAGGTTACCCGTTGGAGGAGGCGGTCGCCGACGTGGCCGGGTGGATCTGGCCGATGATCGCCAGCACCTCCTCGGCCAGGCCGCGATCACCCGTGCGGACGACCTCGGACACGGCCGCGGCCAGAGCGCCCGTGACGACGACGACCAGCGCGCTCTCGTCCTCGAACAGCGCCGCGTTGAGCTGCGCCCACTTGCGCAGCCGGTCGCGCATGACCACGTCGAAGCCGGGCGGCCCGTCGCCGCGCAGGAACAGGTCGGCCAGCTCCCGCTCCTCCAGGCACCCGTCGAGGTAGGCGCGGGCGGCGCTGATGAACACGCGCATCGGGTCGCTCTCGCCGGCGGCGCGGGCCGAGCGGGCGGCCTGCTTCGTCCGCTGGGTCTGCCTGGCCTGGAACTCCTCGAACAGCGTCAGGTAGAGGTCGGCCTTGCCGGAGAAGTGGTGGTAGAGGCTGCCCACGCTGGCGTCGGCCCTGGCCACCACGTCGGTCACGCCCGCCTCGGCGAACCCGTTGGAGACGAAGACCTCCCTCGCGGCGGCGAGCAGCGAGCTGCGGGTGGCGGCGCCGCGCTCGGACGTCCGCGGCTGGGCGACCACGTTTTCCACTTCGCTCATGCGATCTCCTCCAGGCTCCATGGTGGAGGCAAGATCTTTGGCGCGCACAGCGTATGGCGCAAAATCCGTTCTCCGTGATGGCAGGGCAACCCTGTCGAAGCTTACCGATGTCACCCCCGACCCGCCCCTGCTGCGAGGAAGCGGTCATCTCGGGCAGGAGATGGGCAGATTATCCGCCTCTGGGCGGGAAGAGGGGGACAACTACGATCGACGTAGATTCCCCTTAGGAGGCTGCCCATCATGTCCGATCAGACATCCGTACCGCCCGCGCTCGCCACGGGCGAGCACGCCCCCGACCGCAACCTGGCGTTGGAACTGGTGCGCGTCACGGAGGCGGCCGCGATGGCGGCGGCCCGGTGGGTCGGCCGGGGCGACAAGAACGGCGCCGACGGCGCGGCGGTGAACGCCATGCGCCAGCTGATCAACACGGTTTCTATGAACGGCGTGGTGGTCATCGGTGAGGGCGAGAAGGACCACGCCCCGATGCTGTTCAACGGCGAGCAGGTGGGCGACGGCAGCGGCCCCGACTGCGACGTGGCCGTGGACCCCATCGACGGCACCCGGCTGACGGCTTTGGGCATGCCGGACGCGGTGTCGGTGATCGCGGTGAGCGAGCGCGGCTCGATGTACGACCCGTCGGCCGTGTTCTACATGGAGAAGCTGGTCACGGGCCCCGAGGCGGCCGACGTGGTCGACATCGAGGCCCCCGTGTCCGCGAACATCAACGCGGTCGCCAGGGCCAAGCACTGCTCGCCCTCCGACGTGACCGTGGTCGTGCTGGACCGGCCCAGGCACGAGGGGCTGGTCAAGGAGATCCGCGAGGCGGGCGCGCGGATCAAGTTCATCACGGACGGCGACGTGGCCGGCGCGATCATGGCGGCCCGCGGGGGCACCGGCATCGACCTGCTGCTGGGCATCGGCGGCACGCCCGAGGGCATCGTGGCCGCGTGCGCGCTCAAGTGCCTGGGCGGCGTGATCCAGGGCAAGCTCTGGCCGCGCGACGACGCCGAGCGCTCCAAGGCCGTGAACGCCGGGCACGACCTCGACCAGGTGCTCACGACGAACGACCTGGTCAAGTCCGACGACGTGTTCTTCGCGGCGACCGGCATCACGCACGGTGAGCTCATGCAGGGCGTACGGTTCCGCGCCGGCGCGGCGGTGACGGAGTCGCTGGTGATGCGCGGCCGCTCGGGCACCATCCGCAAGATCGAGAGCGAGCACCAGCTCTGGAAGCTGCGCGCGTACAGCGCGATCAACTTCTACACGGCCGGCTGAGGACTCAGCGGCGGCGCTTGCGGCGGGGTGGCTCCTTGACCTTCACGTCTCCCGCGAAGTTCGTGGTGCGCACCTCGACGACGGGCGCGCCGGGCTCGGTCGGCTGCTTGGTCAGCCGTACGGACTTGCCCTTGGCGACCCTGATCACCTCGAGCCCCTCCGGCACGTGGATCTCCAGCCCGCCGAAGACGAGGGTGGCGTTGATGATGATCTGCCGGTTCTGCAGGATCGCGTCGCGGAAGTCCAGCTTGGTGGTGCCGAACATGGCCGTCACGTCCAGCTCGGCGGGCACGACCCAGCGCCCGCCGCGCTGCTCCTGCTTGAAGATGGCCGACACGGGGCGGCCGTCCAGGTTGAGCGGCTGCTGGTCGGCGGGCAGCAGGTCCTCGGTGAGCGCGGCCAGCTCGCCCAGCGTGCGCGCGGAGTAGAGCACGCCGAGCCGTTCCTCGAGCTCGTCGAGGGTGATCCGGCCGTCGGCGTGCGCGTCCTGCAGCACCTGGGCGATGCGTTCGCGATCGGCGTCGGACGCGCGGAGCTCGTGGGGCTGCGGCGCGTCGCTCGCCGCGTGCGGCCGCCGGGCCGACACCCACTCCTCGGCCAGCCGCTCTCCGACTTCCTGCAGCTTCGGCAGCCACGATTGCGCGCGTTCGTTCACACATCCGACGATAACCGGCGCCCGCGATAATCGCTCGTGCCAAATCAGCAGATGCGCTCCGTAAGTCGCAAGAATCAGTTGATGCGCGCCAGAAGTCCGGCGATTTCCTCGGCCAGTTCCTGATTCACTTCGGCGTGGCGGTTGAGCAGCCGGTACCACATCGCGCCGAAGACGAGATCGACGGCCAGTTCCAGGTCCACGTCATCCGGCACGGCGCCGCGCGCCAGGACCGCGCGCAGGGCGGCGCGGCGGGGATCGATGAGCTTCGCCCGCAGCTCGGCGGCCAGCTCCGCGTCGGACTGGGCGTCGGCCATCAGCCCCACGACGACCTGCCCCGCGACCCCCCGCGCCAGCGCGAACGTCTGCTCCAGGAACGTCACCAGATCGGCCCGCGCGTCCCCGGTGTCCGGCAGCCCCTGCACCTCCTCGGCCAGGACGTCGGTCAGGGCCTCCAGCAGGACCTGCGCCCTGGTCTGCCACCAGCGGTAGACGGTCTGCCTGCCGCTGCCCGCGACCTGGGCGATGCCCTTCATGGTCACGTTCTGGTATCCGTCGCGGGCGCACAGGTCGAGCGCCGCCCGGAGGATCGCCTTCCTGGCCGCTTCGCTGCGAGGTCTGCCAACCATGGCGCCCACTTTACAAGACACCGTGCCTCGTTTTATATTCGAGGCAAGATGTCTCGTAATGAGAGGACGACGAAGATGCGAGTAGTGATCGTCGGCGGCACGTCCGGCATCGGTCTGGCGGCGGCGGCCCGGCTGGCCGCGGGCGGCGCCGAGGTGGTCGTCACGGGCCGCTCGGAGGAGCGTCTGCGTTCGGCGTTGAAGCAGCTCGGCGACCAGGCGCGGGGCCCAGTGAGTGGGCAGGTCGTGGACGCGCGCGACACCGGGGCGATGCGGGCGCTGTTCGAGGGGCTGGGCACCGTCGACCACCTGATCGTCACCGTGACGGGCCGCGGCGGCGCGGGCCCGCTGAGCTCGCTGACCGGCGAGGGGCTGACCGAGGCGGTGCGGAACAAGCTGGTCCCCCATCTGCTGACCGCGCAGGCCGCGCTGGGCGTGCTGAACCCGGAGGGCTCGATCACCTTCGTGACCGCGGCCTCGGCCGGCGCGGCCCTGCCCGGCATCGCCACGCTGGCGGCGGTGAACGGCGCGATCGAGGCCGCGGTGCCCGGTCTGGCCGTCGAACTGGCCCCCATCAGGGTGAACGCGGTCTCCCCCGGCGTGATCGACACCGACTGGTGGTCGGAGATCGGCGACGAGGCGCGGGCCGCCTTCATGGAGGGCGCCGCCGAGAGCCTGCCGGTCCGGCGCGTGGGCCGGCCCGAGGACGTGGCGGCCACGATCGAGTACGTGGTGCGCAACGCGTACACGACCGGCATCGTCCTGACCGTCGACGGAGGGGCGCGGCTCAAGGCCTGAGGAATCCCAGGCCCTTCCACGCCGTTGATCCCGGCAAAAGGGAGGTGTGTGCGTGCATCAACCGGCGCGATGGGGTCTCGGTGTGGCGGGCGCGGGCATAGTGGTCATCCTGGGCCTGGAGCTGACCAGCCTCGACGAGATGAACCCGATCAGGCGGACCATCAGCGAGCACGGCCTCGGCCCCGACGGCTGGATCTTCGGGCTGGCGGTGGGGCTGCTCGCGGTCGGATCGGCGGCCATCGGGGTGTCGCTGGCACGCCAGCGGCTGGCGGGGGTCTTCGGCACCGTCGCGCTCATGGGGTGGAGCGTGGGGCTGTTCATGACGGCGTGGTTCGAGAAGCACGACTGGTCGGTCGGCCCCAGCCTGAGCGGGAGCATCCACCGGGTGGGCAGCTTCGTCGCCTTCCTCAGCCTGCCGCTGGCCGCGGTGATCATCGCCAGGCCCTGGCGGCACCGCGAGCGGTCGCGGGCCACGCTGGTGGCCTTCGGGCTCGGGATCTGCTCGCTGCTGTGGGTGGCGGGCATCGCGGCGGCCATGTTCATCGGGGCGCGCAACGGGCTGGCGTGGTGGCGCGTCATGCCGCTCGGCCTGGTGGAGCGCGGGATGGCCGTCACGGAGGTGGGCGCCCTGCTCGCGCTCGGCGTCTGGGCCGCCGCCAAGCAACTGGACACGACGGAGCAAACCGGACGCCTGGTCGATGCCAGGGTCTGTGGGCTGGCGGAACGGAGTGGCGGGCCGCTAACCTGACCCAGCCTCACGTTTGATTCCCCCCATCAGGAGGCCGTCGTGCCGTCCTCGCGTGATCGTCAGGCCCGCATCGCCACGTACGTCGTCTATGCCGTACAGGGCCTGTCCTTCGCCTCGCTGCTCGTCCAGGTCGCGAACCTGCAGGCCAAGCACGGCCTCGACGAGGGCGCGCTGACACTCCTGCTGCTGATCGTGCCCGTGTTCGCGGGGGTGGGCAGCGTGGCGGCGGGCACGTTCGCCGCCCGGTTCGGCAGCAGGCTGCTCCTGCGCGTCGCCCAGCCCGTGGTCGCGCTCGCCGTGGTGCTCGTCGGGCTCGCGCCCAGTGTGCCGCTGCTGGTGCCGGTGCTCCTGGTGTTCGGCGTGGCGTTGGGCGCGGTGGACGCGGGCATGAACATGCAGGGCGTGGCGGTCGAGCGCAGGTACGGCGTGCAGGTCCTGAACGGCTTCCACTGCCTGTGGAGCGTGTTCAGCATGCTCGCGGCGGGATGGGCGTCGGTGGCCGCCACCCTGCCGCTCCCGGTGATCATGTCGGTCCCGATGGTGTTCGCGCTGGCGGGCTCGCTCGTGTTCGGACGCGGTCTGTGCTCGCCGGAGGAGGAGAAGGTCGAGGACGCCCCCGCCGACGCCGCCGCGGGCGGATTCCCCTGGCGGCCGATCATCCCGCTCTGCCTGGCCATGGGGTTCCTGTACATCGGCGACTCCGCCGTGTCGAGCTTCAACACCCTGTTCATGAAGAACGTGCTCTCGGCGGGTCCGCAGGTGGTCCCGCTGGCCTACGCCGCGTACCAGGCGACCACGCTGGCCGTCCGGCTCGGCGGCGACCTCGCGGTCCGGCGGTACGGGCCCGCGGCCATCGTCAGGATCGGCGGCCTGATCGCCACCCTGGGCTTCCTCGGCGTCGTCGCGGCCCCGACCCAGCCGCTGGCCATCGTCGCGTTCGGCCTGACCGGGGTGGGGCTGTCGGTGGTGGCGCCGCAGTCGTTCTCGGCGGCGGGCAAGCTCGACCCGGCCGGGACCGGGGTGGCCATCGCCCGGGTGAACCTCTTCAACTACATCGGCTTCGTCGTGGGCACGGCCCTCGTGGGCGGGATCGCGGACGCGGCGGGCCTGCGGTGGGCGTTCGCCGCGCCGCTCGTGCTGGCCGCCGTCATCATCGCCCTCGCCCCGGGCTTCGAGCCCAGGCGCCAGACCCCCAACCCCTCCGCCGCCTGAGCGGCTTCAGCGCCGCACTTCGGCGACCTCGACGGTACGGCGCTCGCGGAGCGACAGATCGGCGGCCTCGGCCACGTACAGCGCCTCCAGGGCGTCCTCGATCGTGCAGAGGCTCTGCTCGCTGGTCAGGAAGCCGTCGATCTCGTTGCGGTAGGCCGTCTCGAAACGGGTGACGAAATCGGGCCAGGGATCCTGCGGGTCCGGCGTGCCCTCCGCCGAGTGCAGCGGGGCGCGCGGGCTCAGACCGACGGCCTGGGTGCGCCTGGTGCCGGCCAGCTCCATGCGCACGTCGTACCCGCCGCCGTTGTAGCGGGAGCCCTGCAGGGTGGCCAGCGTGCCGTCGTCCAGGGTGAGCAGCGCGGCGCTGTTGTCGACGTCGCCCGCCTCCGCGAAGAACGCGGCGCCGCGGTTGGCCCCGGTCGCGTACACGGAGGTGACCTCGCGGCCGGTCACCCAGCGCAGGATGTCGAAGTCGTGGATGTGGCAGTCGCGGAAGATGCCGCCTGAGGTCGCGATGTACGCGGCGGGCGGCGGCGCGGGATCGGCGGTGATGAGGTGAACGCGGTGCAGCTCCCCCAGCTCACCGGCGCGCAGCGCGACCGCCGCCGCCGCGTAACCGGGGTCGAACCTGCGCTGGAACCCGATCTGCACCCGGTTGCCCGCGCTCGCCTCCAGCACCTTGACGGTCTCGTCCACGGTGCCCGCGACCGGCTTCTCGCAGAAGACCGGGATGCCCTTCTCGCACGCCTTGATGATGAGCTCGGCGTGGGTGCCGGTCGGGGTCGCGATGACCACGGCGTCCGACTCGAACGGGTCCCCCGGCCTGCCGTACGGCGACGTGCGCACGGGATCGGCCACGATCAGCTCGTCCACCAGCGGATGCGCGGCCAGGGTCGCGGCGTGAAAGGCTCCGATTCTGCCCAGACCCAGCAGTCCCACACGCATGACGCCTCCAATCAGGACCAGGCTTTCTTTCTAAGCGAGCCCTTCTACCTCAGTCAACATTTTGTCCTGACATTCTGACCTTCAAGCCTCGAACGGCGTCCAGCGCCTTGTGCGCCGGCAGCCGCGCGAACCCCACCACCACGGCCGCGGGCCCCGCCGACTCGCGCATCGGCCCCACGGGCTCGGCGGACAGGCCGAGCTCCTGCGCGACAAGCGCGGCCGTCAGCTCGTCCCAGCCGGCCGGCAGCTCCAGGTAGACGTGCAGGCCCGCGTCGATGCCCTTGACCCGCACCTCCGGCAGCTCCTCGGCCAGCGCCCTGACCAGAGCGTCCCTGCGGCGGCGGTATTCGCGGCGCATCCTGCGCAGGTGCTTGTCGTAGCCGCCGGTACGCAGGAAGTGCGCCAGCGCGTACTGCTCGACGACCGGCGAGCCCAGGTCCAGCTCGCCCCGCGCCCGGCGGACGGCCTCCGCCAGGTCGGGAGGCGCGGCCACCCAGCCGAGCCGCAGCCCCGGCGCCAGGGCCTTGCTGACGCTGCCCGAGAGGACCACCCGGTCGGGGGCCAGGCCCTGGAGGCAGCCGACGGGGTCGCGGTCGAAGCGGAACTCCGCGTCGTAGTCGTCCTCCAGGATCACCCGGTTGCCCGCGTACGCCCACTCCATGAGGGCGGCCCGGCGCGGCGGCGAGAGCACCACGCCGGTCGGATATTGGTGCGCCGGGGTGACGAGGACGGCGTCGCCGCTCAGTTTCCGCACGTCCAGGCCTTCCTCGTCCACGGGCACCGGCACCAGGTGCGCGCCCGCGCGCCGCAGCAGCGGGGCCTGGCGGTGGCTCGTCGGGTCCTCGACGGCGAGCCGGATCGGCCGCTGCCGGCTCAGCACGTGCAGCACCAGGCTCAGGCCCTGCGCCACGCCGCCGACGATGACGAGATTCTGGGGGCGCACGTCCGCCGCCCTGACCCGCCGGAGATAGCCGGCCAGCTCTTCTCGCAGCTCAGGCACCCCGCCAGGGTCCCCGTAATCGAAGGCTTCCGAGGGTACGGTGGTCAGGACGTGCCTGACGGCGGCGAGCCAGCGCTCGCGGGGGAAGTGGCTGAGGTCGGGAGAGGTGGGGCGATGACCGTAGTACGGCGCGCACACGGGGGCGCTCGACGCGCGGCGCACCGGCTTGGGCCGGGGAGGCGTCTTCTGCCGCGGGGCGGCCCGGGGTGCGGTCTTGGGGGTGACCTGGGTGCCGACACCCACCCGGGAGACCAGGAAGCCCTCGGCGACGAGCTGCTCGTACGCCTCCACCACCACGCCTCTGGAGACCTGGAGGTCGGTGGCGAGGTCGCGGGTCGCGGGCAGACGGGTGCCCGGCGTCAGCCGGCCGCCCCTGATGGAGTCGCGCAGCTCGGAGGCGATCTGCCCGGCGATTCCCCCCTTATCGCGATTTATCTGGATATGGAGGTCAGCCATATTGGTCCTGTCTTCTGGCGGGACATTGGACTGTTTACGCGAACCATTGTCTCCCTAGCATCCTTCGCATGAGAAACGGCATCGTGGGTGCGGCCTCGGCCATGTTCCTCGTCGGGACGCTGGCCGGGGTGTCGGGACTGGTGGACGGCTATCCCATATACGGCGGACAGGCCGTTCGGTATCTCGTGGCGTCGGTCATCCTGCTTGTCATAACGCGAGCGCTCGGCCTGCGGTTCGTCCGCCTCACGCCGCGCGAGCTGCTCTGCCTCGCCGGGCTCACCCTGTTCGGCCTGGTCATCTTCAACGTCTGCGTGATCGAGTCGACCAGCGCCGCCGGGCCGGCCCTGGTCGGGACCGTGCTCGGCACCGTGCCGCTGGCCCTCGCGCTGGCCGGCGGGCGGCCCGCGCCGCGGCTGCTGGCCGGGGCCTGCGTGGTGGTGGCCGGGGCGACGCTCGCCACGGGGCTCGGCAGCGGCAACCTGACCGGCCTGCTATGGGCGCTGGGGGCGCTCGTCGGCGAGGTGTGCTTCTCCATGCTGGCCATTCCGCTGCTGCCGCGGCTGGGGGCGATCAGGGTGTCGGCCTACTCGACGGCGCTGGCCGTGCCGCTGCTGGCCGTGATCGGGCTGGCGCACGAGGGCGCCGGGATGTTCCGGCCGCCGACGTGGGCGGAGGCGCTCGGGTTCGCGTACCTGGCGACCGTGGTCACCGTGGTGGCGTTCTTCCTCTGGTACAGCTCGCTGCCCAAGCTGGGTCCCGGCCGGGCCGGGCTCTTCGCGGGGATCATCCCGGTCGGCGCGATCGTGACGGGGGCGGTGCTCGGCGTGGCGATGCCGACCGCGTACGACCTGCTGGGGGCGGGCCTGGTGATCGCCGGCATCCTGGTCGGCCTGACCGCCGGACGGTCGCAGGCGGTCAGCGAAGTGGGATCTCCCGGAGGCGCGTAATCTCTTGGGGGACCGAAAGGATGGACATGGGCGAGTTCGACTACACCGACCTGCTGCCGCTGGGAGCCGATGAGACCGAGTATCGGCTGATCACGTCGGAGGGGGTGCGGAAGGTCGAGGCGGCCGGGCGTACGTTCCTCGAGGTCGAGCCGGAGGCGCTGCGGCTGCTGACCGAGACGGCCATCCACGACATCTCCCACTTCCTGCGGGCCTCGCACCTCGCCCAGCTCCGGAAGATCGTCGACGACCCCGAGTCGAGCGGCAACGACCGCTTCGTGGCGCTCGACCTGCTCAAGAACGCCTCCATCTCCGCCGGTGGCGTCCTGCCCATGTGCCAGGACACCGGCACCGCGATCGTCATGGGCAAGCGCGGGCGTCACGTGCTGACCGACGGGCTCGACTCCGAGCACATCTCCCGGGGCGTGTACGACGCGTACACCAAGCTCAACCTGCGTTACTCGCAGATGGCGCCCCTGAACATGTGGGACGAGAAGAACACCGGCGACAACCTCCCCGCCCAGATCGAGCTGTACGCCGAGGACCCGCACGGCCACCCGGACGAGTACAAGCTGCTGTTCATGGCCAAGGGCGGCGGCTCGGCCAACAAGTCGTTCCTGTACCAGGAGACCAAGGCCGTGCTCAACGAGAAGCGCATGATGGCCTTCCTGGAGGAGAAGATCCGCTCGCTCGGCACCGCGGCCTGCCCGCCTTACCACCTGGCCGTCGTGGTGGGCGGCACCTCCGCCGAGTACGCGCTGAAGACCGCCAAGTACGCCAGCGCCCGCTACCTCGACTCGATCCCCACGGAGGGGTCGGCGTCCGGGCACGGGTTCCGCGACCTGGAGATGGAGGCCAAGGTCTTCGAGCTGACGCAGAAGCTGGGGATCGGGGCGCAGTTCGGCGGCAAGTACTTCTGCCACGACGTACGCGTCATCCGCCTGCCCCGGCACGGGGCCTCCTGCCCGGTGGCCATCGCGGTCTCCTGCTCGGCCGACCGCCAGGCGCTGGCCAAGATCACCCCTGAGGGCGTCTTCCTCGAGAAGCTGGAGACGGACCCGGCGCGGTTCCTCCCGGAGACGACGGACGAGCACCTCTCGGACGACGTCGTCCAGATCAACCTCAACCGCCCCATGCCCGAGATTCTCGCCGAGCTCACGAAATATCCCGTCAAGACCCGCCTCTCCCTGACCGGCCCCCTCGTGGTCGCCCGCGACATCGCCCACGCCAAGATCGCCGAGCTGCTCGACAACGGCGGCGAGATGCCT
Organism: Nonomuraea sp. NPDC051941; assembly: GCF_044593615.1. Lineage (NCBI taxonomy): Bacteria > Bacillati > Actinomycetota > Actinomycetes > Streptosporangiales > Streptosporangiaceae > Nonomuraea > Nonomuraea sp. NPDC051941. Next base: position 56,968 of record NZ_JBIUCF010000056.1, on the reverse strand, counting down.
CAGTACCTGAAGGACCACGCCGTCTACTACGCCGGGCCGGCCAAGACCCCTTCGGGGTACGCGTCGGGCTCGTTCGGGCCGACGACCGCCGGGCGGATGGACTCGTACGTGGGGCGCTTCCAGGCGGCCGGCGGCTCCATGGTCATGCTGGCCAAGGGCAACCGGTCGAAGCAGGTCACGGAGGCCTGCCAGCAGCACGGCGGGTTCTACCTGGGCTCCATCGGCGGGCCCGCGGCGCGGCTGGCGCAGGACTGCATCAAGAAGGTCGAGGTGCTGGAGTATCCCGAGCTGGGGATGGAGGCGGTGTGGAAGATCGAGGTCGTGGACTTCCCGGCGTTCATCGTGGTGGACGACAAGGGCGACGACTTCTTCACCGACCGCACCGGCCCCGTGCTGACGATCGGCCGCCGCTGACCGCCTGATCCTTGAGGCTCCACCCACCGGCGCGGCCGACCGCCGGTGGGGCGGGGCTTGGGGGCGGGCGGGCGAGCCAGGCGCGAGAGTCGCCGGCCCCGGGGGGCGGTGTCACCCCGGAAGGCCGGGTCGCCGCGGAGGCGGTGGGCTGAGGGTGGCGGCGAGTGAGCCGGATACGCCCCTGGCGCGGGCGAGGTGCGGCTCAGGCGGCCACCGGGGCCCGGTGCGGCGCCACGACGGTGCCGTCGGGCAGCAGCAGACCGGTGTCGTCGAACAGCACGACGCCGTTGCAGAGCAGGCTCCAGCCCTGGTCGGGGTGGGCCGCGATCACGTGTGAGGCCTCACGGTCGGGTGAGTCGGCACTCGGGCAAGCGGGGTAGTGACAGCACATCGCGCACCTCTCAGATTGCGCTCCTGATTCATGGCTTTCAAAAGGGCAGCTTGCGCCCCGATGGCGTGCGAAGGTCCAGAGCGATCCCGCTCGGTTTCTTCGGCCGGGTGCGAACCTGGGTCTGGCGCATCTTCATCACGTCCTTCAACGACCTGTCGTTAGTGGTGGGACCTTGGTGTTCGCCCTCATTCTGACGCCGGGCACCGACACTTTGCGGGCCTGTGGGAGAACTCCCTCTCTCATGGCTGTACCATGCCCCCACCCCCTTACGGGACCCTTACAACTCGCTGACGGGGCCCCTCAGTTCCTGTCCGTCAGCCTGCCGTACACCTGAAAGTCCCCTGCCTTGCATCATGCACATTTAACGGGCCCGCGAGTGTGCCGCACGACACACATCACCGCCGAGCTGCGCAAACGCGTTCAGGAAAGCCGGTACGGGAGGCCCGTGCGGGCCGTGGGTAAGGCCGTCCGCGAGGCGGGACCAATCTGACTCCCTCGACATTGCCAAGAGACGGCAGGACCCCGCGGCCACGCCTCGCCGGCGCCGGCCCGGGAGCCTCCCCGGCCACCCTCGGTATCGGAACGCGCGCCCGGACTGCGCCGAGAATCCGCAGGGCCTCATCAACTGGGCCGATCTGGCCAGGAGGTTTGCTGACGTCACGAGTCAGGCGGGTTGACTTAAGTTCGCAACAATTTATCGGCCGCGCCTCTACTGGTCGGTTTACACAAATAGGTAAGCTGCCAGGCATGCGTGCGCCCTCCGGTTACCTACTCGCCGCGCGCTACCGGCTTATGGAGCCGGTCGGACGCGGCGGCATGGGCACCGTTTGGCGGGCACATGACGAGTTGCTCGACCGCGACGTGGCGGTCAAGGAAGTGCGCCTGCCCAACGTGCTCGACGAGGAGCTGCGTGCCGAGCTGTGCGCGCGCACCGAGCGCGAGGGCCGGGCGACCGCGATGGTCGCGCACCCTTCGGTCATCACCGTCTTCGACGTGGTCACCGAGGACGACCGGCCGTGGATCGTGATGGAGCTGCTGCGGGCCAAGTCCCTGGAGCAGCTCATCCAGGAGCAGGGACCGCTCCACCCGCGCAGGGCCGCCGAGATCGGCCGGCAGATCCTCGGGGCGCTGCGCGCCGTGCACGCCAAGGGGATCCTCCACCGCGACGTCAAGCCGAGCAACGTGCTGGTGACCGAGGACCGCGCGGTGCTCACCGACTTCGGTCTGGCCGCACTGGAAGGTGACGTTTCCATCACCCAGGCGGGCATCGTCCTGGGGTCCGCGGGATACATCGCTCCAGAGCGGGTGCTGGGCTCGAAGGCCAGCCCGGCGGGCGATCTGTGGTCGCTCGGCGCGACCCTCTACACCGCCGTCGAAGGCAGGGGCCTGCACGGGCGCCGTACGGCCGCCGCCGCGCTCGCGGCGCTGACCAGTGGCGAGCCGATCCCGATGACCAAGGCCGGGCCGCTGGCCCCCGTGCTTGACGCGCTGCTCAGGATCGACCCCGCGACCAGGCTCGACTCCGTACGGGCCTCGCTCATGCTGGCCAGGGTGGCCGCCGGAGGCTCGGCCGAGGAGCCGCTGGCCCCGCGCAAGCCCGTACGTTCCGGGCCGACCATCAACCCGCCGTCTTTCACACGCAGGCCCACGCATCGTGGGCTTCACCGGGCCGACGTCTCCACGACAGCGCTGTCTGTCCCGGTGCCCAGGCAGGAGCGCAAGCCCGGTGAGGGCGTGCACAGGAAGCGCGTCGAAGCGCGGCCGACGCCGTCCGCTTATGCCCGTTTCAAAGCGACGGTGATAAAGTTGTGCCTTCCTCGGCGGTTCTGGCCAAGAGAACTTCGCAAGCGAGGGTAAAGCACTTCCCAAGCGAGAATCGATATCTTCTTCTCATGCCGGAACAGCAGACACGCCTGCTCGCGGAGCGCTACGAGCTCATAGCCCCGCTCGGCCGGGGCACGATGGGCACCGTGTGGCGCGCCCGCGACCGCGCACTCGGGCGCGAGGTGGCGGTCAAGGAAATCCGCCAGGACCCGGGACTCACTGACGACCAGCGGGCCGAGCTGCGCGAACGCATGGTCCGCGAGGGCCGCATCGCCGCGCGGATCAACCATCCCTCGGTGGCGTCCATCCACGACGTCCTGATCCAGGACGACAGCCCGTGGATCATCATGGAGCTCATCGAGGCCCGATCGCTGGAGCAGGTGATCGACGAGGAGGGGCCGCTGCCACCACGGCTCGTGGCGGAGATCGGCGTGGACCTGCTCGGGGCGCTGCGCGCCGCGCACGCCCAGGGGATCACCCACCGCGACGTCAAGCCGGGCAACGTGCTCATCACCGAGAGCGGGCGCGTGGTGCTCACCGACTTCGGCATCGCCAAGGCGGAGGGCGACTCGCGGCTGACGAAAACGGGCATGGTGATCGGTTCGCCCGGCTACACGGCCCCGGAACGTGCCAGGGGCGAGTACACCGGCCCCGAGTCGGACATCTGGTCGCTCGGGGCGACGCTCTACTTCGCCGTCGAGGGACGCCCGGCGTACGAGCGGGCCACGATCGCGGAGACGCTGGCGGCGCTGCTCACCGAGAGCGCCGACCCGCCCACGCAGGCAGGTCAGCTGCGGCCCGTGCTGAACGGGCTGCTGAACAAGGACTACCGGCAGCGCCTCAACGCTGCCAAGGCGGAGACCCTGCTGCGCATGGTCGCCGACACCCCCACGAGCGACATGCCGGCGATCACGGCTGAGGCTCTCATGGCGCAGGAGGCCGCTTTGCCCGACCCGTTCGCCGGCAAGAACCCAGCCCAAAAGAATCCGGGCCAGGCCCAGACGAACCCTGTGCAGAAGCCCCCGGTCCCCCAGGCCGGGCCCGCCGGCCCCGCGCCGTACGGACCCGGAGGCGCGGGCGCTCCCGGCGGCCAGGCGCCCTGGGGCCCGGGTCCCGCCGGCCGGGGTCAGGGCCCAGGCCAGGGTCCAGGCCCGCAGGCGCCCAGAGGGCCCGTCGGCGCGCCAGGCGGCCCAGTGCCCGGTGGCCCGGGCCGGGGGCCGGCGTCGGGGCCGCACGGGCCGATGACGAGCCCCGGCACGCCCACCGTGCCGCGCAACGCCGCGCCTCAGCGCCAGCCGCAATCCGGCCCTCAAGGAGCCGCAGCCTCTCCTGAAGCGGGGTTCGACCCCGAGCGGACGGTCAGCGTCCAGCGTCCCAAGGGCCCGTTCCCGCCGGCTCCGGAGCAGAGCAGGCCGCCGCAGGGGCCCGGCGACGAGGGCGCGGTCGTCACCACGCGCATCCAGCTCCCGCCCGCGCCCGGCCAGCAGGTCTATCCGCCCACCACGCCACCCGCGGGCCGGCAGCCCGCCCCCCGGCAACCGGGCCCCCAGCAGCCGCCGCCCCCGCCTGGAGGCCAGCAGGTCCCGCAGCAGGGCAAGGGCCTGGGGACCGACCTGTTCGCCATCGCCGGGCAGCCGGAGCAGCCCTCGGGCAACCGCAACGGCATGCTGGTGCTCATGGCGGTGGCCGCCGCGGCCGCCGTGGTGATCGCCGTACTCATCGTCGCGCTCTTCTCCAGCTGACCCGCGCCGCGGCCGTAAGGCGGTCGTGGGTCAGACTGGAAGTCATGAGCGAGTTCAGAATCGAGCATGACTCGATGGGCGAGGTGCGCGTGCCCTCAGGCGCCAGGTGGCGCGCGCAGACCCAGCGGGCAGTGGAGAATTTCCCGGTTTCCGGACGCCCTCTCGAGCCGTCCCACATAGCCGCGCTCGGCCTGATCAAGGCGGTGGCCGCCGAGGTGAACGGCGAGCTGGGCGTGATCGACAAGGACCTGGCCGAGGCCGTCGCCCAGGCGGCGGCCGACGTCGCCGAGAACGAGCACGACGCCCACTTCCCGATCGACGTCTTCCAGACCGGCTCCGGCACCTCGTCCAACATGAACGCCAACGAGGTGATCGCGACGCTGGCCGAGGAGCGCCTCGGCCGTCCCGTGCACCCGAACGACCACGTGAACGCCTCCCAGTCGTCCAACGACGTCTTCCCCACCTCGATCCATGTGGCGGCGGCGACGGAGGTGACCTTCCACCTGCTGCCCTCGCTCAGGCATCTGGCGGCGGTGCTGCGGGAGAAGGCGATCGAGTTCGACGGGGTGGTGAAGTCGGGGCGCACCCATCTGATGGACGCGACCCCGGTGCGGCTCGGCCAGGAGTTCGGCGGGTACGCCACCCAGGTCGAGAACGGCGTCCTGCGGGTCGCGACGGCCCTTGAGCGCGTGCTCGAGCTGCCCCTGGGCGGCACGGCCGTGGGCACCGGCATCAACACCCCGCCGGGCTTCGCTCAGGCGACCATCGCCAAGCTGGCCGAGGCCACCGGCATCCCGTTCGTCGAGGCCGTTGATCATTTCGAGGCCCAGGGCGCGCAGGACTCGATCGTGGAGCTGTCGGGCCAGCTCAAGGTGGTGGCCGTCTCGCTGACCAAGATCGCCAACGACCTCCGCTGGATGGGCTCGGGCCCGCGCGCCGGGCTGGCCGAGATCAACCTGCCCGACCTGCAGCCCGGCTCGTCCATCATGCCCGGCAAGGTCAACCCGGTGCTCCCCGAGGCCACGGTCATGGTCGCGGCCCAGGTCATCGGCAACGACACGGCGATCACGTTCGCCGGCGCGTCCGGCAACTTCGAGCTGAACGTGCAGTTGCCGATCATCGCGCGCAACATCCTGGAGTCGATCAGGCTGCTGGCGAACGTGTCGCGGCTGCTCGCCGACCGCTGCGTCGCCGGCATCACGGCGAACGTCGAGCGCCTGCGCGAGTACGCCGAGTCGTCCCCGTCGATCGTCACCCCGCTGAACAGGTACGTCGGCTACGAGGAGGCCGCCAAGATCGCCAAGCAGGCCCTGGCCGAGCGCAAGACCATCCGCGAGGTGGTCATCGAGCGCGGCCACGTGGCCGACGGCACCCTCACTGAGGAGCAGCTCGACGCCGCGCTCGATGTGTTGTCGATGACCCGGCCTCAGTGACCCGCTGACGCCTGGGCCTGCGTGGCGTGCGCCCACAGGGTGAGCAGGGACAGCGCGGCGCCGGAGTCGACCGCCTCCGCGGCCCGCTTGTAGGCCATGCCCAGGGCGGGCGTGAGGTCGGGTGCGGGCGGCGTTCCCTCGGCGGCCACCACGGCGGCGGCCGCGTTGAGCAGGACGACGTCCCGCACCGGGCCCCGCTCGCCCGCGAGCACGGCCCGTGCCACGGCCGCGTTGTGCCGGGCGTCGCCGCCGCGCAGGTCGTCCTGGCGCGACCGCGGGATCGACAGGTCGGCCGGGTCGAAGGCGGTGGGCGTGACCGTGCCCCGGCGTACGACCCAGATCGTGGAGGGGCCCGTGGTGGTGAGCTCGTCGAGCCCGTCGTCGCCCCTGAAGACCAGCGAGGAGCAGCCGCGCTGGGCCAGCACGCCCGCGATGACCGGCGCCATCCCCTGGTGGAAGACGCCGACCGCCTGCGCGGCCGGCAGGGCCGGGTTGGTGAGCGGGCCCAGGAAGTTGAAGACCGTGGGCACGCCCAGCTCGCGGCGCGGCCCGGCGGTGCGTCTCAGCCCGGAGTTGAACGCGGGCGCGAAGCAGAACGTGATGCCGACCTCGTCCGCGACCCTGACCACCGCGGCCGGCTGCAGGTCGATGACCACGCCCAGCTCCTCCAGCACGTCCGCCGCGCCCGCCAGCGAGGAGGCGGCCCGGCCGCCGTGCTTGACGACCTTGACGCCCGCGGCGGCGGCGACGATGGCGGCCATGGTGGAGATGTTCACGGTGTGGGCGCGGTCGCCGCCGGTGCCGACCAGGTCCACGGGGTCGCCGGAGACCCTGATCGCGGCCGATTTCAGGAGCATGCCGTCGGCCAGCCCGGACACCTCGGCCACGCTCTCGCCCTTGGCCCGGAGCGCGATCGCGAACGCGGCGATCTGGGCGTCCGTGGCCGTCTCGCCGATGATCTGCTCCATGGCCCACTTGGCCTGGAGGGAGGTGAGGGACCTGCCGTCGAGCAGCGTGGTGAGCAGTGCTGGCCAGGTGGTGGTCATGGTGAGCGCCCCTTTCGTCAGTGCTCGACGGGGGCGCGTACGACATGCGATCGGCCGCCTCGTCGAGGCGGCCGGTGCGTATGCGCTGGGAGGTCCGCCTAGGAGGCGGGCCACCACTGGGACGAATACGCGGTCATGCGTTCAAGATAGCAGACGCCGTGATCCACATAGGGCGGCGCGGATCTATGTCGCCGGCACCCATGCGTCGGGGCACGGCCACCGCCTAGGGTTCGGGTATGGCGAAGGAGCTGACGGGGCGGACCGCGCTTGTGACGGGGGCGGGGGGCGGCATCGGGGCGGCCTGCGCCCGGCGCCTGGCCGCCGACGGGGCGAAAGTACTGGTCGTCGACCTGCGGGCCGAGCCCGCAGAGAAGGTCGCCGCCGAGATCGGCGGGGTGGCGGTGGTGGCCGATCTGAGCGATCCCGGTTTCGTGGCGGCGCTGCCTGACGAGCCGGTCGACATCGTGGTGAACAACGCCGGGTTCCAGCACGTCTCGCCGATCGAGGACTTCCCGCCCGAGGTGTTCTCGGCGATCCTGCGGGTGATGGTCGAGGCGCCGTTCCTGATCGCGCGGCAGGTGCTGCCCGGCATGTACGCCAGGGGCTGGGGGCGGTTCGTGAACATCTCGTCCGTGCACGGGCTGCGTGCCTCGCCGTTCAAGTCGGCGTACACGACGGCCAAGCACGGGCTGGAGGGCTTCTCCAAGGTCGTCGCGCTCGAAGGGGCGCCGCACGGGGTCACCTCCACCTGCGTCTGCCCCGCCTACGTACGGACGGGGCTGGTCGAGGCGCAGATCGCCGACCAGGCTAAAGTGCACGGCATCGAGCCGGACGAGGTCGTCGAGAACATCATGCTGCAGCCCGCCGCGATCAAGCGGCTGATCGAGCCCGAGGAGGTGGCCGAGCTGGTCGCCTACCTCTGCGGCCCCGCCGGGTCGTTCATCACCGGCGTCTCCCTTCCCATGGACGGCGGCTGGACGGCGCACTAGTGCGCCGAACGGAGTGAGGCCATGAGCACGCAGTTCCTGGAGTTGCTCGCGCGGGAGGCGTCGGCGGTCGAGTTCGAGGGGCCGATCATCGAGGCCAGGGCTCGGGGTGCGGACCCGGCCACGATCGAGGAGCTGGAGCAGGCCAAGGTCGAGGCGCTCAAGGTGCGTGACCTGCTCAAGCGGCGCGCCAGGCGCGAGGCCGAGCTGTCGGCCCTCTACGACACGGCCGGCGACCTGGCCGCGCTGCGCGACCTCGACGCCGTGCTGGAGGCCATCGTGCACCGGGCCAGGCAGCTGCTGGCCACCGACGTCGCGTACATGACGCTGCACGACCCCGAGCAGGGCGACACGTACATGCGGGTCACCGACGGGTCGATCTCGGCCAAGTTCAGGGCGTTGCGGCTGGCCATGGGGGCGGGGCTGGGCGGCCTGGTCGCGCAGACGGCCACCCCCTACTCGACGGCCGACTACTTCGCCGACGCCAGGTTCCGGCACAAGCACCACATCGACGAGGCCGTCACGGAGGAGGGCCTGGTCGCGATCCTGGGCGTGCCGCTGCGGCTGGGGCAGCGGGTGATCGGCGTGCTGATGGCGGCCAACCGCAGCGCGCGGCCGTTCCACCAGGAGGAGGTGTCGCTGCTGGCCAGCCTGGCCGCGCACGCCGCCGTCGCGATCGACAACGCCAGGCTGCTGCAGGAGACCAGGAACGCGCTGGAGGAGCTCTCCCAGGCCCACAGGACCGCCAGGGCGCACGGGGAGGCCGTGGAGCGGGCCGCGCTGGTCCACGACCGGATGACCTCGCTGGTGCTGCGCGGTGGCGGGATCGAGGACGTGGCGGCCGTGGTGACCGACGTGCTCGGCGGCTCGCTGGCCGTGCTGGACGATCTGGGGCGGCCGCTCACGGGTGACGTGGGCGAGCTGGACGCCGGGGTGTTCGAGTCGGCGCAGGCGTCCAGGGCGCTGGGGCGTACCGTGCGGCGGGGCGACCTGCTGATCGCGTCGGTGGACGTCGGCGGGGAGCCGCTGTGCACGCTGATCCTGCGCAGCGACGACGCCGACGGGCGCATCCTGGAGCGGGCGGCGCTGGTGTGCGCGCTGCTGCTGCTGTTCCGCCGGAGCGTGGCGGAGGCCGAGGGCCGGGTCAGGGGCGAGCTGCTCGACGACCTGATCTCGCGGCCCGGCTCCCCCGGCCTGGCCGACCGGGCCCGGCGGCTGGGCGTCGATCTCTCGGCGCCGCACGTCGTGGTCGTGGTGCGGCATGAGGGCCAGCGCGAACGGGCCGCGTTCTGGGCCTCGTCGCAGGCCACGCTGCGGCACGGGCTCGCGGCCGGCCGGGCGGGCGAGGTGGTGCTGCTGCTGCCGGGGGCCAACGCGGGCGGCATCGCGCAGCGCGTCGCCGCCGAGCTGAGCGCGTCGCTGCAGGTGCCCGCCACGGCGGGCGCGTCGAAAGTCTGTCTCCCCGGTGCGCCGGCCCGGCCGCCGGGCGGCGGCGAGCCCGGGGCGGGCGCCGTGGCGGGTGACGTGGCGGTGGCCTACCAGGAGGCGCGCAGGTGCGCCGAGGCGCTGATCGCGCTCGGACGGGCGGGTGACGGCGCGAGCGCGGCCGAGCTGGGGTTCGTCGGGCTGCTCGTGGGCGACGGCCGTGACGTGCGCGGTTTCGTCGGGCGGGTGCTCGGCGCCGTGATCGACTACGACGCCCGCAGGGGCACCGCGCTGGCCGACACGCTGGCCGCCTACTTCGGCTCGGGCGGCTCACCCTCCCGTACGGCCGAGGCCATGCACATCCACGTCAACACCGTCACGCAGCGGCTCGACCGGATCGGCAAGCTGCTCGGCGACGGCTGGCTGGAGCCGGAACGCGCGCTCGAGATCCAGCTCGCGCTCCGCCTGCACCGGCTCGGCCACACATCCACCCCATAGACTGTGGGCCCCGGCCCCATATGAGTGACGCCGGTCACTCCTTACCGTGACCGGCATGGCCACTTCCATCAAGAAGATCGTCGCCGCGAGCCTGATCGGCACCACCATCGAGTGGTACGACTTCTTCCTGTACGGCTCGGCAGCCGCCCTCGTCTTCAACAAGCTCTTCTTCCCCGAGTCCGACCAGCTCACCGGCACGCTGCTGGCGTTCCTCACCTACGCCGTCGGATTCGTCGCCCGTCCGCTCGGCGGCCTGGTCTTCGGCCACTTCGGCGACCGGATCGGCCGCAAGACGCTGCTGGTCGTCAGCCTGCTGACGATGGGCGCGGCCACGTTCCTGATCGGCTGCCTGCCGACGTACGAGACCCTGGGCCCGTCCGCGGCGCTGCTGCTGACCTCGCTCCGGCTCGTGCAGGGCTTCGCGCTCGGCGGCGAGTGGGGCGGCGCGGTGCTGATCGTCTCCGAGCACGGCGACACGGCCCGCCGCGGCTTCTGGGCCTCCTGGCCGCAGGCCGGCGCCCCCGGCGGCAACCTGCTGGCCACCGGCGTGCTGGCGGCCCTGGCCGCCTGGCAGTCGGACGAGGCGTTCCTGGCGTGGGGCTGGCGGGTGCCGTTCCTGCTGTCGGGCGTGCTGGTGCTGATCGGCCTCTGGATCCGCCTGACGATCACCGAGTCGCCGGTGTTCCAGGAGGCGCCGCCGGAGAAGGCGCCGCCCATCGTGGGCGTGCTGCGGCACCACTGGAAGGACGTGCTCACCGCGATCGGCGCGCGCCTCGCGGAGAACATCTCCTTCTACCTGCTCACCGTCTTCGTCATCACGTACGCCAAGTCAGTCAAGATCGAGAACTCCACCGTGCTGAACGCGGTGCTGATCGCCTCGGCCATCCACTTCGTCACGATCCCCATGTGGGGCGCGCTGTCGGACCGGATCGGCCGCCGCCCGATCTACCTGGCGGGCGCCGCCGGCATCGGAGTGTGGATCTTCGCGTTCTTCCCGCTCGTGGACACCGGCAACTTCCTGGTGATCACCCTCGCCATCACCGTCGGCCTGCTCTTCCACGGCATGATGTATGGCCCGCAGGCGGCCTTCTTCTCCGAGCTCTTCGGCACGAGGATGCGCTACACCGGCGTCTCCATCGGCGCGCAGCTGTCGGCGATCGTGGCCGGCGCGCTGGCCCCGATCATCGCGGTCGCGCTGCTGAAGTCGTACTCGAGCAGCCTGCCCATCTCGGTCTACCTTGGTCTGGCGGCGCTGCTCACGCTGGGCGCGGTCTACGCCGCCCGCGAGACCCAGGGCAGCGACCTGGCCGAAAGGATCCACGCGCGATGAAGGTCACCACGCCCAGACTCACCCAGAACGTCCTGACCGTCGAGGGCAGGGACACCGGCGAGCCGGTGCTGTTCGTGCACGGGAACGTCTCCTCGGCCGCCTTCTGGCGCGACAGCATGGCGGCGCTGCCCGGCGGCTACCGCCCGCTCGCGGTCGACCTGCGCGGCTTCGGCGAGAGCGACCCCGCGCCCGTGGACGCCACGAGGGGCCTGCGCGACTGGTCCGACGACCTGATCGAGCTGGTCGAGGCGCTGGGCCTGGACGGGGTGCACCTGGTCGGCTGGAGCCTGGGCGGCGGCATCGTGCTGCAGCTCCTGCGCGACCGGCCGGCCATCGTCAGGAGCGTCACCCTGGTCAACCCGATCTCCCCGTACGGCTTCGGCGGCACGGAGGGCCCGGACGGCCGCCTCACGCACCCCGACGGCACGGGAGCGGGCGCCGGCGCCGCCAACCCCGACTTCGTGGCCCGGCTCAAGGCGGGCGACATGTCGGACGAATCCCCCACGTCGCCGCGTAGCGTCTTCCGCTCCTCGTACGTCAAGCACCCCGAGGTCGCCGACGAGGACTTCTACGTACGCTCGATGCTCACCACCCGCGTGGGCGAGGCCAACTACCCGGGCGACGCCGCCGCCTCGGAGCAGTGGCCCGGCGTGGCCCCGGGCAAGCTCGGCATCCTCAACGCCATCGCCCCCACCCACTTCCGCCTGGACGACCTCCACGAGATCGACCCCAAGCCGCCCGTCCTGTGGATCAGGGGCGCCGACGACGTGATCGTCTCCGACACGTCGTTCTTCGACCTGGCCCACCTGGGCGCGCTCGGCGTCGTGCCCGGCTCCCCCGGCACCCCGGCTCAGCCCATGGTGGTCCAGACCAGGGCCGTGCTGGAGCGCTACGGCCCGTACCGCGAGGCCGTCATCGACGACTGCGGCCACAGCCCGCACCTGGAGCACCCCGAAGAGTTCCTGCGCCTGCTGACCGCTCATCTCGGGGAGGCGTGATGTTAGTCGCGCTCACCTTGGTCGCGAGCCTGCTCACCCCGGCCCCGCAGCTCACGGTGCCGGGCGCGGAGCAGGCCGTGGTGGCCACGCTGGACGACCTGACCACGGCGGGCACCGCGAAGACCGGCCACACCGACCCGGCCGACTGGGCCGGGCTGCACTCGGCCGCCACGGTCAACCCGACAGGCGTGCCCGGCATCCAGATCGACGGCTACTTCCCCGACACCTCCACCACCAACGCCACCCACGGCTGGAACCACGACTCCCAGTTCGTGATCAGGCTCCCCGAGCGCTGGAACGGCGGCCTGGTCGTCGGCGGCACTCCCGGCAACAGGGAGCAGTACGCCAACGACTACACGATCTCCGACTGGGTGCTGGCCAAGGGCTACGCGTTCGCCGCCACCGACAAGGGCAACGTCGGCGTGAACTTCCACGAGGACGGGCGCGATCCCGGCGACGCCATCGCCGAGTGGAACCACCGGGTCACCCAGCTCACGGTGGCCGCCAAGGCCGTCGTCAGGCAGCGCTACGGCAGGAAGCCCCAGCGCACGTTCGTGGCGGGCATCTCCAACGGCGGCTACCTGGTCAGATGGCAGCTGGAGAACCGCGGCTGGCTCTACGACGGCGGCGTGGACTGGGAGGGCACGCTCTGGCGGGTCAAGGGCGACAACCTGCTGAACTTCCTGCCGCCCGCGCTGAAGGCGTACCCGGACGAGGCCGGGGTGCGGGCGGCCGGGTTCGCGGCGGGCTCGGAGTTCCTGTGGCCGTTCCACCGGCAGTACTACTGGGAGCTCACCCAGCAGCTCTACCAGAAGGAGCTGGACCCGTCCTACCAGGGCGCGGCGGCGGACTACGACTACGACCGGCGCAAGCCGTACGCGGCCGTCGCGAAGATCGCGCTGACCGGCCGGATCACCAAGCCGCTGATCACGATCCACGGGACGCTCGACACGCTGCTGCCGATCTCCCGCGACTCCGACGTCTACGCGAAGATGGTCGGCCCGCACCGGCCGTTCCGCTACTACCGCGTCGAAGGCGGCAACCACCTGGACAGCCTGGTGGACGTCTACCCCGACCGCCTCAAGCCCATGCTCCCGGTCTTCAGGAGCGCCTTCGAGGAGCTGGAGGGCTGGGTCAGTCCTTGAGGTAGCGGTGCCTGCCCGCGCGCGCCAGGCGCACCATGTGACGCGCGCCGGGCAGCCGCCTGCCGATGCGGTACAGGACGGTGTCCCTGCCCATGGGCGAGCGCCGCCCCGGATCGACCGCGGCGGCGGGCCGTACCAGGATCTTGCCCCTGCGCACCTCCAGCGCGAACCTGAGCCCGATCTCCTCCTCCGCCGTGCGCAGCGACGTCAGCCAGGCGCCGGGGCCGAGCTGGTCGGGTGGCGGCATCATCCGCTTGACCGGCACCTTGGCCACGAGCTGTCCCGCGAGCCGGCCCGGCACCCCGGCCTCGACCAGGGCGGGCGCGCACACCTCGCGGCCGCGCCGCCCGGTGCTGCGCAGCACCAGCTCCAGCGGGGGTCCCCCGCTCGGCGGCACGTACGGCACCGGCAGCACGACGTACGCGTGCCCGTCGAGCCGCTTGACCTCCACCCCGCGCGACACCAGGGCGATCGACTCGGAGAACGAGCGCGGCTCGACCGCCAGGCCCAGGTCGCCGTGGTCGGTCCAGCACGGCACCACCAGGCGCGTCCTTGGCCGCTGGGCCAGCACGCCCAGGCAGTTGAGCGGGCCCGCCGAGCTGCCGACCCGGCTCCTGGCCTGGTTGGCGCCGCCGAACATGCGGACGTGCACCTCCCACTGGCCCGGCCTGAGCGGCTCGCCGACCGCGGCGGCGGTCACGTCCAGCTGGGCCTCGCCCCTGATCTGCACGCGCATCCGGCGGCGGCCGTCCTGGATGCGCTCCACGTGCTGGGTCAGGGGCAGGAAGTGGATCACTCCCGTCTCGGCGTGGCGCACGTACAGCTCGACGCGGGCCCGCTCGACCGCCTCGGTGACGTCGGTGACGCTCTCGTCCAGGGCCTTGGTCTCCAGCGAGCGCGGCGGGATCCAGTGCAGGCGCTCGCCGTCCTCCCGGTACCTGTCGGGCGTGCCGTCGCCCGCCAGGACCTCCACGGTCAGCGCGAGCACCAGTACGTGGGCGTCCCAGCGCATCTCGGTCAGGTCGGCGCGGAGCCCGGCGCGCTTGGAGGAGTTCGACAGGAGCACGATCTGGTCCAGGCGTCCCATGCGCACGTACGCGGCCACCACCCGCAGCTGGACGGGCAGGTAACGGTCGAGCCGCTCCGGGAACCGCTGCTCGACCAGCTCCTGCACCACACGGAAGTGCAGGCCCCGGTCCACCGACGAGTCGGCGAAGCGGGCGGTCAGCAGCGGGCGCAGGACGGCGTACCGGAACCAGTGGGCCTGCATGCGGTCGCGCTGGCGGCCCTCGCCCACGCAGGTCTCGATGTCGGTGAGCAGCGCGTCGAGCTCCTTGACCATGGCCCGCGGCTCGTCCTCGGCCCCGAGCCGGTCGCCGAGGTGGCAGCAGACGTGCTCGGCCAGCACGGCGATGACCTTGGCGTGCAGGTAGGCCCGCATCACGAACGCCTGCTCGGCCATCCTGCCGCCGGGCACGGTGAACCCCAGCTCGTGCTCCTCCAGGAAGGCGCGGCGGTAGAGCTGCTGCGGCACGAGCAGCTGGAGGAGGCGGTCGCGCAGGATGTCGGCGCGGGCCGTGCCACGCTCGAAGGCGGCCATCGGCGGCCCGAAGTCGCGGATCAGGCGGCCGACCAGCACGTCGGCGTCGGTCTCCACGGCACGCTCGTGCATGCGGGCGACCGCGTCCTTCTCCAGGCGGTCGCCCTGGTCGAGGAAGTAGACGTAGTCGCCGGCGGCGGCCGCGAGGCCCACGTTGCGGCCGCGCATGGGCGTCCCGGTGTGCGGCAGGTGCAGGACGCTCACGTTGTCACGGGTCGTGGCGATGGTGTCGAGGCGCTCGCCGATCCCGTCCGTGGAGCCGTCGTCCACGAAGATCACTTCGTACGCGTCCGGGGGCATCGTCTGCTCCAGGGCGGAGCGGATGCACGCGTCGGCGGTGGCCCCCGGATTGTGGACATTGACGATCACGCTGACCTTGACACCCATGCGGCCAGAGTGGGCCCGCATGCACGTTCGGGCGCGGCGGCTTGCCGATTAAAGAGGGAAAGTTGACCCTCTAATACCAACCCACCGACTGTGAGTGTCCCCAGGCGCCACAGGGCGTGCCGTAGCGGCCCTTGATGTAGCCGAGGCCCCACTTGATCTGGGTCGCGGCGTTGGTCTGCCAGTCGGCGCCCGCGCTGGCCATCTTGCTGCCGGGCAGGGACTGCGGGATGCCGTACGCGCCGGAGTAGCGGTTCATCGCCCGCTCGTTCCAGCCGCTCTCCTTCTGCCAGAGCCGCTCCAGGCAGCCCCACTGGTCGTCGCCCCAGCCCATGGAGGCGAGCATGGTCTTGGCGGTGGCCTTGTTGCTGCCCGGCGAGGGGTCGCTGCCCGGCGGGAAGTTCATCGCGGGGAACCCGTCACCGGCCGGCGCCTTCTTCGGCACCACCCAGTCGATGTCGGGGTTCTTGCCCGCGGAGGCCCGGCCGTCCTTGAGCTTGTCCGCCTTGTACGCCTGCTCGGCGGCGTTCTTGAGCGCGTCGTTCTGGGGGTCGGGCGTGTAGAAGCTGCCGCTCGCGATGGCGCCCAGCTGCTCGGGCGTGAAGGGCGTGACGGCCGGCCTCTTGGCGTTCTCCATGGCGCGGTAGGCGACGAAACCGCCACCGCCGACCACGACCACCAGCGAGACGGTGGTGATCACCACCGCTTTCACGCTCAGGCGCTTCTTGGGCCGGCGCGCCGGGGGAAGGTCTTCCTTCGGCGGGCGCTCACTCAACTGCGGACCAGGGCTCACGAACCATGAGCTTGCCCTGTACTGGGGGGTGGTTCGCAACCGAAACGCGGGAATCGCTTGGGACCCCGTTGGCTAACTTGCTGGTAACCGTGGCGTTTCCGAAATAGTGTGATATTGCTCACACAAAGGACGGCTCACCCTCGGAGGCCCGCAAACCGAAGGGGGCCGCTTCCAGGGTGCCTCGACCACTTCCGTGTCCCATCTGTGACACGTCACAGTTTGGTGACTTAGTTCGGGCATTCGGGACATGGAATAATAATTTGTGCGTGGCAGGCATCCTCCTGGTTGAAGACGACCCCTCGGTGCGTACGGCTCTCGAGCTGGCGCTGACCCGGCAGGGGCATTCCGTCACCTCGTACGCGACCGGCGAGGAGGCGCTCGACCACATCAGGGCCCGCCGCCCGGAGATCGCGATCCTCGACGTGATGCTCCCCGGGATCGACGGGATCGAGGTCTGCCGCCGCGTACGCAAGCTCGACCAGCTCCCCGTCATCCTGCTCACGGCCCGCGGCGACGACCTGGACGTGGTGGTCGGGCTGGAGGCCGGCGCGGACGACTACGTGGTCAAGCCGGTCGAGCCCCGGGTCCTGGACGCGCGCATCCGCGCCATCCTGCGCAGGGCCGAGTCCGCCGCCTCCGATCGCATCACCTTCGGCGACCTCGTGATCGACCGGGGCGCGCTCAAGGTCATGCTGGCCAACAAGGAGATCCACCTGACGCCGACCGAGCTGCGGCTGCTGCTGGAGCTCGTACGGCACCCGGGCCAGGTGCTCAACCGCCGCTACCTGCTGCGCGAGGTCTGGGACCACACGCACATCGCCGACTCGCGGCTGGTGGACGCCTGCGTGCAGCGGATCCGGGCCAAGATCGAGCCGAGGCCGGCCGAGCCCGTGTTCATCCACACGGTGCGCGGGTTCGGCTACCGCTTCAGCCCTCCGTGATCCCCCTGCCCACGGGACTGCGCGCCCGCCTCGTCATCACGTTCACGCTCGTCGCCGTCACCGCCTCGCTGCTGGTCGCCACCATCGGCTTCGAGCTGGCCAAGACGGCGCTCGTGACCCGCGAGGAGAACACCTCTCTCGACCTCGTGATCAGAGAGCTGGGCAGCATCACGTTCCCCATAGGCAAGCTCGCGCCCGGCGAGGCCGCGCCGACCATCAAGGAGCTGGACCGGGTCGCCGCCGCGCTGAGCGGGCCGGGCCGCAGCGTGATCGTCGAGTACGGCACGTTGGTCTCCACCGAGGGGCCCATGACCCTGAGCGACGTGCCCAACGAGCTCTACGGCCGGGCCAAGCAGAGCGTGGTCACCCAGCGCAAGGTCATCCGCAACCAGCTCTGGCTCATCGTCGGCGCCGAGGTCTACCGCGACGTCGACGGCGCTCCCCAGGCCACCGGGCTGCGCGCGTTCGCGTTCTTCCCGATGCGGGGCGACGAGAACCAGCTCAACACGCTCAGGGCCACGCTCGCCCAGGCCGGCGCCGCCATCGTGCTGATCGCGCTGGTCGTGGCGCTGCTGTCGGCCAGGCAGGTGCTGCTGCCGGTCAGGCGGCTGAGCGCGGCCGCGCAGGCGCTCGGCCAGGGCAGGCTGGACACGCGCCTGCCCGTCCACGGGCAGGACGAGCTGGCCGAGCTGACCTCCAGGTTCAACGACGCGGCCGCGGCGCTGGAGCTGAGCGTGTCCGAGCTGCGCTCGCTGGAGGCCATGTCGCGCAGGTTCGTGGCGGACGTCTCGCACGAGTTGCGCACACCCCTGACCGCCATGACCGCCGTGGCCGACATGCTCTCCGAGGAGGCGGGCCGGCTGCCGGATGCGCCGGCGGAGGCCGTCCGGCTGGTCCTCAGGGAGATCGAGCGCCTGCGCGAGCTGGTCGAGCACCTCATCGAGATCAGCCGCTTCGACGCGGGCACGGCCACGCTCAACGTCGAGCCGGTGAACGTGGCCGACGCCATCGCCGACTGCCTGGAAGTGCGCGGCTGGACCGATCAGGTGGAGGTGAAGGCGTCCCAGGGCTTGACGGTGAACCTCGACCCGAGGAGGTTCGACGTCATCGTGGCCAACCTGGTCGGCAACGCGCTCAAGCACGGGCAGCGACCCGTCATGGTGAGCGCCAGAGGCACGGAGAACGGCCTGGAGGTGAAGGTGCGCGACCACGGCAAGGGCATCCCGCGCGAGGCGCTGGCGCACGTCTTCGACCGCTTCTTCAAGGCCGGCGCGGGCCGGGCCCGCAGCCAGGGCAGCGGCCTCGGCCTCGCGATCGCCAGGGCGAACGTCCACCTCCACGGCGGCACGATCTCCGTACGCCTGCAGAATCCCGGCACGCTCTTCACGGTCTGGCTACCGCACTCATGACCCGCGCTCTCGTCCTCGCTCTCCTGCTCGCCCTGACGGCCTGCGGCATCTCGCCCACGGACGTCCAGGACCGGGGGAACGCGCCCACCATCAAGATCCCGCCGCCGTCCAAGACGATCTTCCTGATCAGGAACGGCAAGCTCGCCCTGGAGGCGGCCGACGTCGAGAACGACACCGTCGCCAGCCTGCTCGGCGCGCTCTTCGCGGCCTCCTCGCAACCTCTGGACGGCGGCCGGGACACCGCGCTGCGCGGGTTCACGTACCTGGGGATCAAGGACTCGCTGAACCCCGTGCAGCGCGACGAGATCCAGCTGCCCCGCACCTCGACGCTGACCGTCTACGTCAGGGGCGACGGCACGCTCACCAGGCTCGGCATGGCGCAGATCGTCTGCACGGCCCAGCAGGACGCGGCGTACGAGATGGTGAAGATCGTCCGGGAGAACGTGAACCGCCCCTCCAAGTCGGAGGGGCAGCACACCTGCGGCGAGCTCAAGTGATCACATCGTGATGTCCTCGAGCATCTCCGTCACCAGCGCCGCGATCGGAGAGCGCTCCGACCTGGTCAGCGTGACGTGCGCGAAGAGCGGGTGGCCCTTCAGCTTCTCCACCACCGCGACCACGCCGTCGTGCCGGCCGACGCGGAGGTTGTCGCGCTGGGCCACGTCGTGGGTGAGCACGACCCGGGAGTTGGCGCCGATCCGGCTCAGCACGGTCAGCAGCACCCCGCGCTCCAGCGACTGGGCCTCGTCCACGATCACGAACGCGTCGTGCAGCGACCGGCCTCGGATGTGCGTCAGCGGGAGCACCTCCAGCATGCCCCTGTCGAGCACCTCCTCGATCACCTCGGGCGAGGTGATCGCGCCGAGCGTGTCGTAGACCGCCTGCGCCCACGGGCCCATCTTCTCGCCCTCGGAGCCCGGCAGGTAGCCGAGCTCCTGGCCGCCCACGGCGTACAGGGGGCGGAAGACGACCACCTTGCGGTGCTGGCGGCGCTCCAGGACCGCCTCCAGGCCCGCGCAGAGCGCGAGCGCCGACTTGCCGGTGCCGGCCCGGCCGCCCAGCGAGACGATCCCGATCTCCGGGTCCATCAGCAGGT
This sequence comes from Nonomuraea sp. NPDC051941, assembly GCF_044593615.1. Lineage (NCBI taxonomy): Bacteria > Bacillati > Actinomycetota > Actinomycetes > Streptosporangiales > Streptosporangiaceae > Nonomuraea > Nonomuraea sp. NPDC051941. The sequence continues at coordinate 37,513 of NZ_JBIUCF010000056.1, read as the reverse complement.
CGAGCGCGATGCGCTGCTCGGCGGAGCGGCCGTGCAGGCCGAACACCTCGCGGTCGCCGCGTACGAGCTTCACCGACTTGTCCGGCTGCACCCTGCCGAGCGCCGAGCCCTTGGCCGACAGCAGCCGCAGGCCGGTGTGCGCCGGCAGGTCCCTGGCCTCCTCGAGGTCGGCGCTGCCCTGGTCGAAGAGCACCTCGACGTCCTCCGCGGTCACCTGGACCTCGGCCATCCCCGTCCAGCCCGACTCGTGTACGAGCTCGGCGCGGTATTCCTCGGCCGCCAGGCCGATCGAGGCCGCCTTGACCCGCAGCGGCAGGTCCTTGGACACCAGGACCACGTCGCAGCCCTCGGCGGCCAGCGAGCGGGCCACGGTCAGGATGCGGGTGTCGTTGTCGCCCAGGCGGAACCCGACGGGCAGAATCGACGGATCGCTGTGATTGAGCTCAACCCTGATCGTGCCGTCCCCCGTGGGCATCGCCTCATCGAGCCTGCCGTACTGGATGCGCAGGTCGTCGAGGTAGCGCAGGGCCTTCCTGGCGAAGTAGCCGAGCTCGGGATGATGGCGCTTCCCCTCCAGCTCGGTGATGACCACGATCGGAAGAACCACGTCGTGCTCGGCGAAGCGTGTCATTGCCGCCGGGTCGGCCAGCAGGACCGACGTGTCCAGCACATACGTGCGCTTGGCCGACAGGTGAGTAGGGTTGCTCGAGGACACTGCCACACGTTCTCCCCCGGGCGCCCATAAGCGCGAGCGCCCTGCAGACGAGGCGGGATTCGGACCGGTCCCACATCCCCGACCGCGAGCTGCCGTCGGCGCCGGGTACCGGCCCCCCTCGGCAGATCTTGGTGCAAAGGCGGGCCCTCTCCGAAATGTCCGGCCTGCGGTCGGACATTTACTACGTTACGTTCTGAATGCCCCGTTGTCGCGTCATGAACCGTAACGTCGGTGTCTCGCAGCGTAGTCGCGCAGCGCCCGCAGGAAATCCACCCTGCGGAAGTCAGGCCAGTAGGCCTCGTGGAAGTAGAACTCAGAGTGAGCGCTCTGCCAGAGCATGAAGCCGGACAGGCGCTGCTCGCCCGAGGTCCGGATGAGAAGATCCGGGTCGGGTTGGCCGCGAGTGTAGAGATGCTCCGCGATGTGCTCCACATCGAGCACCTCGACGAGGTCCTCGATGCTTGCCCCTTTGCTCGCTTGCTCCTGGAGGAGTGAGCGCACCGCATCGGCAATCTCACGCCTTCCTCCATACCCAACTGCAACGTTCACAATCAGGCCTGGACGGTGTGATGATGCTTCCTTTGCGTTTTTCAGGACATTCGCCGTCCGATCCGGCAGCAGATCCAGCGCGCCGACCGGGCTGATCCGCCAGCCCTCGTCCACCAGCTCCTGCGTCACGTCCTCGATGATGCGCAGCAGCGGCTCCAGCTCCTCCTTCGGCCGGTTGAGGTTGTCGTTGGACAGCATCCAGACGGTGACGACCTCGACGCCCGTCTCACGGCACCAGTTGAGCAGCTCCGAGATCTTGTCCGCGCCCTTGCGGTGGCCGCTGGCGACGTCACGCATGCCCATCGCGCGTGCCCAGCGGCGGTTGCCGTCGATGATCACCCCGACGTGCCGGGGGATGATGTCCTTCGACAGCTTGGACTCCAGCCTGTGCTCATACAGCCGGTAGACCAGATCGCGCAGGCCCACGGAGTGCCTCCCCAGCGGTTGCCTTCGGTCGCATGACCCAACAGGCAATTATCACCGCGAATCGCCCGTGCCTGCTCCGTCTAGCGGATTCCTCGCCAGATCTCTACCTTCCAGACATCCTTCCGCCTCATCCACGAGGCTCCGGACGAACACCGACAGCTCCGACGACGTCAGCACCGCCCGCATGCCCACGCCCGTCGAGCCCCACGCCTCCACGTACGCCCTTCTGGTCAGCCGCCACTCGCCCTTGGTGGCCTGCCACACGGGGATGGTCCTGAGCTGGCAGCGCAGCTCCCCGCCGCCCACCAGGCCCGCTCTGGTGCGGTAGCGGAAGGAGAACAGCTCGCTGTCCGGGTCCTCGTCAGGGAACCTGTCGTCGGGGTCGGTCCACCGCCTGGCCGCTCCGCGTCCCTGCCGGGCCTCGTCCACCCCGCGCGCCAGGCGCGCGAGCAGCCAGCCGCACCGCTCTCCGACGCTCCCGTACGGCGTGCCGTCGCGACGCAGTTCGAGGGTGACCTCGTACGGCGTGCCGATGCTGTCCTTGCATGCCACTGGCGTGACGGTCAGATAAGAGCCGTCGACACAACGCAATCCCCCCATTCTCTGACGGTTTCCGGACGAATGCCTGCTAAACCGGCTATCCCTGATCCACCCCTGGCCGGTTGCGGCCACGCTCAGGGCAGGAATCGCGACCACCAATGGGGTTTGGGCGGCGGATCGGGCATGCGGCCGCGCTCGCGCAGCCAGGCGGCGAAGTCGTCCGCGTCGGTGCGGTAGCTGGGCGGCGGCTCGCTGCGGGACCGCGCGTAGGCGGCGAACTCCGCGGGCAGGTCGGGGCCGGCCGCGGCGGCGGCGTCGGGCCGGATCCTGGCCACGATGCCGCGCCGCTTGGCGACCAGGCTCGACGCCTGCACCCGCATCCGCTCCGGGTCGAACCCCTGGGGCAGCTCCGCGCCGGCGACGAGCGCCGCCACGACCTGCCCCTGCGCCTCGGCCAGCCGCCGCCGCGCCGCCCCCAGCCCCTCGGCGCCCGCCACCGCCGAGGGGACGTCAGCCGTCACCGCGGCCGGGGCTTCGGGGGCCGGGGAGCGGCGCCGGTCCGTCATCCGGGCTCCCCGGCCGCGGACATCGCCGTGCGGATCCTGGCCAGCTCGTTCCCCAGGGCGGCGTCGCTCGGGTACTCGTCGTCCCACTCCAGCAGCACTCCCGGCGGGGTGGCGCGGGCGCACAGCTCCGTGAGCAGGTCGAGTATCGGCTCCGGCGCGGAGGTGGTGTGCGTGTCGTGCCAGATGCCGTGGTGCTCGTACCCGCCGGCCACGTGGACGTACGCGAGGTGCTCCAGCGGCAGCGCGTCGAGCGCGTCCGTGGCCGACAACCCCAGGTTGAACTGGTTGGTGTAGAGGTTGGCCACGTCGATCAGCAGCCCGACCCCGGTGCGCTCGACCAGCTCGGCGAGGAACTGGGCCTCGGTCAGCTCGTCGTCCGGCCAGCCGAAGATGGCGGCGACGTTCTCCAGGGCGAGCGGCACCGGCAGCGCGTCCTGGGCCCTGCGCACGTTCGCGGTGATGACCCGCAGGGATTCGCGGGTGCGCGGCACGGGCAGCAGGTGCCCGGCCTCGATGCCGCCGCCCCGTACGAACGCCAGATGCTCGCTGACCAGCGGCGCGTCCAGCGCCTCCGCGCAGGCGGCCAGGTGGGCGAGCCGGGCCGGGGAGGGCGGCTCGGCGCCGCCGACGCCGAGCGACACCCCGTGCGGGACCACCGGCAGCCCTCTGGTGCGCAGCACGCGTAACGACTCGGGGAGGTCGGCGGGCTTGAGGTTCTCGGCGACGACCTCGAGGAAGTCGACGCCGGGCATCCGCTCGATGGACAGGTCCAGCTCGGCCCGCCAGCCGATCCCCACCCCCAGCTCGACCCCGGTACGCTGCCGTGCTCCCGGCTCGGCCATGTCAGCTCCCTCCTCCCCCGCAACCGCCGCCGCCGCAGCCGCTCGCGCCGCCGCAGCTCGACGAGCCGCCGCCGCAGCCGTGGTGAGACGCCCCGCCGCAGCCTCCGCCGCCGCTGTATCCGCCACCGTACGTCGCCCGCCGCCTGGGCCGGCGGGCCGCCCTGGCCGCGCGCAGGTCGGCCTTCACCTGCGCGCCCGGACCGTACAGCGCGGTGTGCACCCGCCCGCCGCCCGAGCCCAGCGGGTGCGTCTTCCTGGCGTTACCGAGTCGCTCCACCCCGTGGGCGGTCAGCTTGTGCCGACGGGACTTCCGGCGGTTGGCGATCGCGGCGGCCGCGCCCGTGCCGGTGATCGCCAGGGCGATCAGCGAGAACGCGAGGAGCGGCTTCGTGCCCTCGGTGAGCACGGTGACCACGGCCGCCACGACCCCCGCGAAGGCCAGCGCCGACACCACCTGTAGGCCGGCGGCCAGCCGGTCGAGCCGCCTGGCGCGGTCGCCGGGCAGGACCAGGCCGGCGTCTGTGAGCTGGCGCTTGAGCTCGTCCATCGCCAGGCTCCTGCGCACCTCGGTCTTGAGCGCGGACGCCGTGAGTCCGGAACGGTCGGCGACGGTGGCCAGCACCACCTGCTCGACGGGGTCCCGCGACACCGACCGCGCGTGGACGCTGTGCACGTGCCCCCCGCGTGCCACGCGCAGATCTCCCGAGCCGGTCAGGAGAGCGATGGCCGTTCCGGCCACCTGCTCCGGGCCGCCCGCCAGATAGGCGATCTCGTAGTGGCTCAGTTTCCGGCCCATGGCGCGAGTACGGGACGTCGTCGGGACGGCGCGCTCGCGTTTGAATGCGGAGGCGGTGGTTAAGGCAGTCGCGGCCAGAGCCACCGAAAGGATCAGCAGGAACAGGTCCATTTAGGCCTCCCTCCGTCCAGCCGAATTAGGCTGGTTATCGGAAGGACGCGTAAGGCAGAGGTAAAGGTTTCGTTCTGCTCATTTAGATTATTCGAATTTCGTCGGCGGCTCCCGCCGCGGTTCGCCGCCCGGTCGGCAGACCAGCGGCTCCGTCGAATTCGACGGAGCCGCCGTACCGCACGAAGGGGTCAGCCGAGGCGGTCCAGCAGGGCGTTGTACTCGTCCCACAGTTCCTTCGGCAGATGCGAGCCGAACTTGTCGAAGTGGGCCGGGATCAGCGACGCCTCCTCGCGCCACACCTCCTTGTCGACCGACAGGAGGGTGCGCAGGTCCTCCTCGGTCAGGTCCAGGCCCTTGGTGTCGAGGTCGGCCGGCAGCAGGCCGATCGCCGTCGGCACGGCCTTGGCCTCGCCGTTGAGCCGGTCGACGATCCACTTGAGCACGCGGCTGTTCTCGCCGAAGCCCGGCCAGATGAACTTGCCCTCGGCGTTCTTGCGGAACCAGTTGACGTAGTAGATCCGCGGCAGCTTGGCGCCCTTGCGGCGGCCGATCTCCAGCCAGTGGTCGAAGTAGTCGCCCATGTTGTAGCCGCAGAACGGCAGCATGGCGAACGGGTCGTGGCGCAGCTCGCCGACCTTGCCCTCGGCCGCGGCGGTCTTCTCGGAGGCGACGTTGGCTCCGAGGAAGACGCCGTGCTCCCAGCTCAGCGACTCTGTGACCAGAGGCACGGCGGTGGCGCGGCGACCGCCGAACAAGATCGCTGAGATGGGCACACCCTTGGGGTCCTGCCATTCGGGTGCGATGGTCGGACACTGGGCGGCGGGAGTGGTGAAGCGGGCGTTCGGGTGGGCGGCCGGCTCGTCGCCGCCGGGCGTCCAGGAACGGCCCTTCCAGTCGGTCAGGTGCGCCGGCGGCTCCTCGGTCAGCCCCTCCCACCACACGTCGCCGTCGTCGGTGAGCGCGACGTTGGTGAAGATGCTGTTGCCCCAGAGCGTCTTGATCGCGTTGGCGTTGGTCACCTGGCCGGTGCCGGGCGCGACGCCGAAGAAGCCGGCCTCCGGGTTGATCGCGTAGAGGCGGCCGTCGTCGCCGAAGCGCATCCAGGCGATGTCGTCGCCGATCGTCTCGACCTTCCAGCCCGGGATCGTGGGCTGGAGCATGGCGAGGTTGGTCTTGCCGCAGGCGCTCGGGAAGGCGGCCGCGACGTAGCGGGTCTCGCCGGACGGCGGCGTGAGCTTGAGGATCAGCATGTGCTCGGCCATCCAGCCCTCGTCGCGGGCCATGGCGCTGGCGATGCGCAGGGCGTAGCACTTCTTGCCGAGCAGGGCGTTGCCGCCGTAGCCGGACCCGTACGACCAGATCTCGCGGGTCTCGGGGAAGTGGCTGATGTACTTCGTCGAGCTGCACGGCCAGGGCACGTCCTGCTGACCGTGCTCCAGCGGCGCCCCGACGGAGTGGACCGCCTTGACGAACTCGCCCCTCTGCTCGATCAGGCGGAGCGCCCTGTCCCCCATCCTGGTCATGATCCGCATGGAGACGGCGACGTACGGAGAGTCGGTGATCTCGACGCCGAGCTGCGAGATCTCGCCGCCGAGCGGGCCCATGCAGAACGGCACGACGTACATCGTGCGGCCGCGCATGCAGCCCTTGAAGAGCTGCCGGAACGTCCGGCGCATCTCGTCGGGCGCGATCCAGTTGTTGGTCGGGCCCGCGTCCTCCTCGCGCTCGGAGCAGATGAAGGTACGGTCCTCGACCCTGGCCACGTCGCTGGGGTCGGACTTGGCGTAGAAGCTGTTGGGCCGGGCGGCGAGTCGCGTGAACGTCCCCTGATCCACGAGCAGGTTGGTCAGGCGCGTCCACTCCTCTTCGGACCCGTCGCACCACTCGATCCGGTCTGGCTGGGTCAGGGCGGCGATCTCGTTCACCCACGCGGCCAATTCGCCATTGCTGGTCGGTGCGGGCACTTCCACGGAAACGGACACGACTGCGACTCCTCCACTGTCTCAGGGCCCAGTCATCATTAACGACGAAGCGGCATGAAAGCCAATTGGCATAGACCTGTTGGCCTGACCGTCGCCGCAGGCAGCGGCCCTGACGATTGGTGGAGCCTACCCAGCCCGAGCAGATTTAAAAGAGAATTAACATGCAGTGGTCCAGTCCAATTCCGATGGTCTAAACCAATTTCCCCAGTGGTTTAGTCCATTTCCGCGCCCGTTTCCGCTGCGTGGTCTCAGGAATTGATGTCGGGTCCCTCGGAGCGAACGCGGTCGACGTGCTGGAGCGCGTCCCGCAGGTCGGCGAGCCATGTGTCGGTGTGCTTGCCGACCAGACGTACGCACCAGGCGAGCGCGTCGCTGCGACTCCTGGCCACTCCCGCGGCCACGAGCGTGTCCAGAACCTGCCGCTCCGTCTGACGCAGCCTGGTCATCACGGGCACGGAGAGTGTGGTGAACATCACAGTCTCGCCGCCGCAGACCACACCCCAGGACACCTTCTGCCGGAACTTGCGCTCGGCCTCCCGGGCGATCTCGATCCGCCGCTCGCGCGTCTCCTCCCTGAACCTCCTGGCCAGCCCTTCGACCAGAGCGGCCCGCTCGGCCTCCGGCACGTCGTCCGGGGGGTCGGGGAGGGTGCCGAGCACCGCGATCTCCTCGCGGTCCCTGACGATCTCGGGCGCACCGGTGAACCAGCCCTCGGGCAGCCGTCCGGTGAACCAGCCGTGAATCTGCGCGGTGTCGTCGTCTGTTGCCATGTAATCACCATTACACAGTTGCACGCGAAATGCACGCCTCCAGGACCGCGTTTACGCACCCCACCGCCCCCTCCCCCCTCATGCCCACCCCCCGCCCCACCCGCCCCGGAAGGGCTACGCCGCGAGGGTGCTCACGGGGGCCTGATCATGCGCACCCCACCCACCCACGGAGCGACGGGCGCGGGCGCGGGGGCGAGGGCATGACGGCAGGCGCGGGGGCACGGCGCGGGCGGACCGTCGTCTTGCGGGCCTCGCGGGTGGGCCTAGGGATGCACAGCGCAGCACGGCGCGGCGCGGGTCCGCGCACCGGGGGCGGGCCGTCGGTCGCTGGCCGAGCGCGTCATGCCACCACCCGCCCGCAGCATCGCGGCGCGGCCCCACGTGGTGCGACGCCGTGCGCGCGTCGTCGGGCGGCCGGGGCCGGGCTGGTCGGAGCCGGGGCTGGGCTGCTCAGGGCCGGGGCCGGGGCCGGGCTGGTCGGAGCCGGGGCTGGGCTGGTCAGGGGCCGGGGCCGGGCTGGTCGGGTACGGGGGCGGGCTTGCCGGAGCCGGGCTGGTCGGGGGACGAGCGGGGTTAGCGGACCTTGGCGGCGGCGACTGGGCTTACGCGGACGATGCCTGCCAGGTTGCGGGTGTGCACGGGCGAGATCTTGACGACATCGCCGGTACGCGGCGCCTGGATCATCTTCCCGTTACCCCAATAAATCGCTACATGGGAGATGTAGTCGGGATTGGTCGGGTCGAGGCGCCAGAAGATCAGATCGCCCGGCTGCGCCTGTGACAGCGGAACCTGCGGCCCGGTCACCCACTGCTGGTGCGTCACCCGGGGCATCCGTACCCCCGCCTGGGCGAAGGCCCACTGGACCAGGCCGGAGCAGTCGAAGGTGTCTGGCCCCTCGGCGCCCCACACGTACGGCCGGCCGAGCTTGGAGGCGGCGGCCTTCAGCGCCACGGTGATCTGCTCGCCCGTCATGAACGACCCGGAAGGCCAGGTACGGGTCGGGGTCTGCGGCTGCGGGAGGACCGGGTTGACCATGGCCACCTGCGTGCCCTTGGGCAGCCGCTTGAGGATGGCCCTGCGCAGCGTCTCGGAGTTGGTGTCGGGGGCGCTCACGATGAGGGCGTTGTCGCGCGGGAGTCCTAAGGTCCGCCCCACGTTCTTGGACACGACGGCGTCCACCGCGCCGAACCCGGTGGTGGCGTACGCGCCGATCCGCAGCGTCCCGGCCGGGCTGGCCACGCGCCGGTGCAGCGCGAGCCCGCCGTCGTTGCCGAGCACGAACGACACCGCCACGTCACCCGCCGCGACGTTCTGCCAGAGCGCGTCGGACGAAGCGGTCACCTTGGGCGTGTACGAGCGGAACGTGGACGGATTGACCGCCAGCGTCTGCACCCGCTTGTCGTCGAGCATGACGGACGCCGCGTCGGCCAGCTCCAGGGCCCGCACCCCGCGCAGCTTGGCCACCTTCCGTAACAGCTCGTTGGTGAACGGCTTGCTGGTCAGCACGAACAGGTTGGGCTTGTGCAGCTTCTTCAGCGGCTCCACCGGCTGGACGGTGGCGACAGGCGGCGGTTGCTGCTGCCCCTGCTGCTGTTGCGGCCGGCGCTGCGCCAGCGGCGTCTGCTTGAGCGTGGCCTGGGCGCGTACGGGACCGACGTCCTGTCCGGATCGCGCGAGCAGCAGCACGTCGGCGGTCAGCACCGCGACCAGCGCCACCACGATGAACGGCACCAGCTTGTACGTGTTGCTCCGCTTACGAGAGTTGACCAGGAAGCTGAGGTCCTGCCGGATCCCTGACGCACGCGAAAAATCCGCCGGGCCAGCGTGGGCCCGGCGGTCGTCCTGCGGGGGTGTCAGTTGCCGATGTACGGCACTGCCTCAAGGATCTCGACCGTGTTCTGGCGGCCGTTGGGCATGGAGTAGGTCGCCTTCTCCCCGATCTTCTTGCCGTTGATCGCCGCCCCCAGCGGGGACTTCGGCGAGTAGACGTCGATCGGCGCTCCGCTCTCTTCGCGGGAGGCGAGCAGGAAGGTGACCTCGTCGTCGTCGCCGACGAAGCGGATGGTCACGGTCATGCCGGGGCCCACCACGCCCTCGGCCTTGGGGGCCTCTCCCACCTGGGCGTTGTCGAGGATCTGCCGGAGGTGGAAGATCCGGGCTTCCATCTTGCCCTGCTCGTCCTTGGCGGCGTGGTAGCCACCGTTCTCACGCAGGTCGCCCTCTTCGCGGGCGGCTTCGATCTTCTTGGCGATGTCGACGCGCCCGGGGCCAGAGAGATATTCGTACTCCGCCTTCAGGCGGTCGTACGCCTCCTGCGTCAGCCATGTGACGTTCTCATCGCGAGAGTCGGCCACGGGTTCTCCTTGCTTGCCTAGGGGGCCCTGAGATCACTTGAGGTTACGTGTGGTTGAATTGCGAAAGGCTAACAAGTCAACCGCTCCAACGCTTCCCCAAACGTCTCACTATACGAGATTGCAGTACTGGATGTGGACGGAAGTGGCCTCACCACTGGTGTCGAGGCTTTCCTTGATCTGCTTACTACCCCCGCCAGCCGGGATTCTTACTTCCTTGCTGCCCACTTCCGCGTGATAGACGTCCAGCGCCCTGATCCGGCAGACAGCCACCCTATCGTCTGGCTTGTACACCTCAAAGGTGATCTCCGCGCGATTCGCGCTGACGACGTTGAACGTCACCACCTGCGACGGCGCCTCCGAACCGCCCGCCGTCATCGACCACATCACGTAACCCCAGCCACCCGCGATGATGGCCACCAGCACGCCGATCACGACGTGGACGACCAGCCGCCCGCCTCGTTTGGGGCGGTCGGGGAAGTCGTCGGGTGTGCCGAGAACTGGTTGGTTCTCGACATCTCTGGTCGCCATGGCGGAATCTCCCTGCACTCCCTGAGCGTTATCCGAGACAATTGTCGCCCGCGGGGGGTGTGCCCTCGCGACCGCCCAGCAGAAACTAACCTCTCTGGGCGAGTGACCGGTCCCTACTGAGGAGACATCGAGCCCGTGAGTGCACCGCTGAGGCTGATGGCCGTCCACGCCCACCCCGATGACGAGTCGAGCAAGGGCGCCGCCACGATGGCGCGTTACGTGCGCGAAGGTGTGGAAGTGCTGGTCTGTACGCTCACGGGTGGTGAGCGGGGCTCCGTGCTCAATCCGAAGATGGATCGGCCCGAGATCGTGGCGAACATCGCCGCGGTGCGCAAGGCCGAGATGGACCGGGCCCGCGAGATCCTTGGCGTGCAGCAGCGTTTCATGGGCTTCGTCGACTCCGGGCTGCCGGAGAACGAGGACGAGGCGCTGCCCGAGGGCTCCTTCGCCACGCAGAAGCTGGAGGACGCCTCGGCGCCGCTGGTGGCGGCCGTGCGGGAGTTCAGGCCGCACGTGATCATCACGTACGACGACGACGGCGGCTACCCCCACCCCGACCACATCATGACCAACAAGGTCTCGGTGGAGGCCTTCGAGGCCGCCGGCGACCCCGACCGCTACCCGGGCACGGGCGACCCGTGGCAGCCGCTGAAGCTCTACTACCAGATGGGCTTCACCAAGGAGCGGTTCGAGGCGCTGCACGAGGCGATGACCGAGCGTGGCCTCGGCTCCCCGTACGCCGACTGGATCTCCCGCTGGGAGGACCGCCCGGCCAAGTGGCCGGTCACCACGCGGGTGCCGTGCGGCGACTACTTCGAGATCCGCGACCAGGCCCTGATCGCCCACGCCACCCAGATCGACCCCGACAGCTGGTGGTTCGTCTGCCCGCGCGAGCTGCAGCAGGAGATCTGGCCGACCGAGGACTACCACCTGGCGCGCTCGCTGGTGGACACGGAGCTGCCGGAGGACGACCTGTTCGCGGGCATCCACGCCGAGGACGTCTCCCCCGCCTGCCACTGACGGGACCACGCTCCCCCAGTGGCAGACTGGAACTGTGAACGTTCTAGCAGCAGGTGATGTGAGTCCGGGCCTGCTCGGCTTCCTCGTCGTGGCTTTCCTCGGCTTTGCCCTGTACTTCCTGGTCAAGTCGATGAACAAGCAGATGTCGAAGATCCAGGTCCCCCACGAGGGCGACGTGGACGACAAGAAGGCCGAGTAGATGCCGATCGAGGTTGTCGACAACTCGACGGAGAGCCGGTTCGAGGTGCTCGTGGACGGCAAGGTCGCCGGGTTCGCCGACTATCGCCTGCTGCCCACCAAGATCGTCTTCACGCACACCGAGGTCCTGCCCGCGTACGAGGGGCAGGGGCTGGCGAGCAGGCTGGTCGCGTTCGCGCTCCAGGCGAGCGCCGACACCGGCCTGCGCGTCGTGCCGCTCTGCCCCTACGTGGCGAAGTACATCAAGCGTCACCCCGAGTTCCAGCACCTGGTCGACAGCTCATTCGGCAGCGCGTGACCAGGCCCGTTCCAGCGCCTTGGGCAGACCCCACCAGCCCAGCGGAGTGAGCACCTCGTCCTTGTCCACGATGCCGAGATAGCCCCACAGGCTCACCACCGAGCCGAACAGGCTCTCGGTCGCGTTGAGATCGTCGGTGTCCTGCTCGTCGACGTCGATGTCCTCCGACTCGGCGATGAGCCGCGCCATCCGCTCGGGCGAGGCCAGCACCCCCGGGCCCAGCCTCGCCAGCGCCGCCACCCCGGCCAGCCAGTCGGCGTGCTGGATCGCGCAGAGGTTGGCCAGCGTCGCGTCCTCCAGGGTGAGCTCCCCGTCCAGGTCGACGAACTCCTCCAGCAGGTCCCCGCTCTCCGACAGGTCCGAGATCGGCCCCGCGATGCCCGCCGCCACCGCCAGCCACAGCTCACCGTCGTCGTCCGGCATCGGGCCTTCCTCGAACCCGGCGCAGGCCCGCAGCACGTTGGCGGGGTAGCCGGGCAGGGCGAGCAGCGTGCGCAGGCGCGCCGCCGCCGCGTCCAGCTCGCCGGCGGGCAGCTCGGGCTGCGCGGGCAGGCCGGCGACGATCCGCCGCAGCTCCGACAGCGCGAACGCCTCCTCCTCGTCCCAGATCGCGAACGACTCCTCGTCCAGCTCGTCGCTCACCGCGAACCCGGGCACCCTGCCGTCCGCCAGCGGCGTGCCGAGCCAGCGCTCCTGCAGCTCCTCGTACGCGCCGCGGGCCGCCCGATCACCTTCCGCCAGCGCGTCGGGGTCGATCTCACCGGCCTCGACCCGTTCCTCCAGGTACGCGACCAGCCGGCCGAACATCTCCACCGCCACGGGCCCGCGCTCGTCCTCCTCCGGCCAGACGAAGTAGCTGGGCGTCATGAGGATCGGCTCGGTGCCGGTGGACTCGACCCAGCGCTGCACGTCGCCGACCGTGGCGACACCCGCCTCGATCGAGCTGAGCGTGGCCTTGGCGGACTCCCAGAACGGGCGGGAGAGCGGGTTGCCCGCCGCCATCATCGCGCGCCGCAGGTCGGGCAGCGCCACCAGCGCCACCCCTGAGGGAACGGCCAGCAGGGCGCGTGCCACGTCCCTGCGGGTGACGGCGCCGACCGGGCGGCCGGCGTGTGCGCAGACGAAGTCCATATCCACGCCCCGTAACCTAGCCCGTCCCGGCCTCCCCAGTCAGCCGCCCCCGGCTCTCGTTCGGCGAGCGCCCCGTCCGAGCACCGGGGCAGCGGGCGGGCCGTGCGGCGGGAGAGGCCCGGGGCGGGGGCGGACTAGGCTGATCAGTGGAGGTCCTGATGAACCGCTTGAAAGACGCCACGAGCCCCTACCTGCTGCAGCACGCGGACAACCCCGTGGACTGGCACCCCTGGGGTGAGGAGGCGTTCGCGGAGGCCAGGCGGCGGGACGTGCCGCTGCTGATCAGCGTCGGTTACTCAGCGTGTCACTGGTGTCACGTGATGGCACACGAGAGCTTCGAGGACCCCGGCACCGCGCGCCTCATGAACGAGCACTTCGTCAACATCAAGGTCGACCGCGAGGAGCGGCCGGACGTGGACGCCGTCTACATGGGCGCCACCCAGGCCATGACGCGCCAGGGCGGCTGGCCGATGACGGTGTTCGCCACTCCCGAGGGCCACCCGTTCTACTGCGGCACCTACTTCCCGCGTCCCCACTTCCAGCGCCTGCTCACCGAGGTCCACAACGTGTGGGTCGGCGACCGGCAGTCCGTGCTGCAGCAGGGCGCCAAGGTGGTGGAGGCGCTCACCACGAACACCACGCTGCCCAGCGGGGCCGTGCCCAAGGAGGAGACGCTGGCGCTCGCCATGCGCAACCTGGGCCAGGAGTTCGACGGCGTCAACGGCGGCTTCGGCAGGGCGCCCAAGTTCCCGCCGTCCATGGTGCTGGAGTTCCTGCTGCGCTCGGGCGAGCGCGAGATGAGCGGCGAGACGCTCGGGTCGATGGCCCGCGGCGGCCTGTACGACCAGCTCGGCGGCGGGTTCGCCCGCTACAGCGTCGACGCGGAATGGGTCGTGCCGCACTTCGAGAAGATGCTCTACGACAACGCGCTCCTGCTGCGCGTCTACACGCACTGGTGGAAGGCGGGCGGCGGCGAGCTCGCGCGGCGGGTGGCGCTGGAGACGGCCGACTGGCTGCTGCGGGAGATGCGCACCGGGGAGGGCGGGTTCGCCTCCGCGCTCGACGCCGACAGCGAGGGCGTGGAGGGCAAGTTCTACGTCTGGACGCCCGAGGAGCTGCGCGAGGTGCTCGGCGAGGACGACGGGCGCTGGGCGCAGGAGCTCTTCGAGGTGACCGGCACGTTCGAGCACGGCACGTCCGTGCTGCAGCTCCCGCGCGATCCCGACGACCCGGCGCGCTACGCGAGCGTCCGCGAGCGGCTGCTGGCCGCCAGGGAGCGGCGCGTACGCCCGGGGCGCGACGACAAGGTCGTGGCCTCGTGGAACGGCCTGGCCATCGCGGCCCTGGCGGAGACCGGCGTGGTGTTCGAGCGCCCCGACCTCGTGGCGGCGGCCACGGCCGCGGCCGGCCTGCTCGCGAGCACGCACATGGCGGACGGCAGGCTGCTGCGGACCTCCAAGGACGGCAGGGCGGGCACCAACGCCGGGGTGCTCGAGGACTACGCCAACCTGGCCGAGGGCCTGATCTCCCTGTACGGCGTGACCGGCGAGCCCAGGTGGCTCCGGCTGGCGGGCTCGCTGCTGGACACGGTGCTCGACAGGTTCGCCGACGACACGGGCGGCTTCTACGACACGGCCGACGACTCCGAACGGCTCTTCCAGCGGCCGCAGGACCCCACGGACAACGCCACGCCGTCGGGCCAGTTCGCGGCTGCGGGCGCGCTGCTCTCCTACGGCGCCCTGACCGGCTCCACTCGGCACAGGGAGGCCGCCCAGGCCGCGCTCGGCGCGGTGTCCGTGCTGGCCACGGGGCACGCCAGGTTCGCGGGCTGGGGCCTCGCCGTGGCGCGGGCGGCGCTGGACGGGCCCGTGGAGGTGGCCGTGATCGGCCCGGCCGACGACCCGCGCACGGCGGAGCTGCACAGAGAGGCGCTGCTGGCCGACGTGCCGGGGCTGGTGGTCGCCCGCGGCCCCGGCGACTTCCCGGAGCTGCTGGAGGGGCGCGGGCTGGTCGGCGGGGCGCCTGCCGCGTACGTGTGCAAGGGGTTCACCTGCCGCCTGCCCGTGACGACGGTCGATGACCTGCGGGCGGAGCTGGGCGCGGCGCGCTAACCCGACTGCGGGCGGCCCGTGGTGGCGTCGTTGATCGTGTCGCCCCCGGTCGTGGGCTGGTCGGGCGTCTGCTGCTGCGTGGACGGCGGGCCGGTCTGCTCGTCGGGCTGCTGCTGGTCCTGCTGCGGCCCGTTGTCGCTCGGCTGATCCGTCACCGGCGGGCCGTCCGTGGACGGGGGCGCGGTGATGTCGGGCTCGGGCGTGTTGTCGAACCAGTCGTTCGGGTCGGACGGCGGCGTGTACTCCTGCTGGGGGCCGTCCTGGTTCTGGTCGGGCGACGAGTAGTCGGGGCCCCAGCCGTAGTCGGACGGCTCGGGGAACTCCTCGACCGGCTTGCCCGCCATGGCCTCGGTCATGAACGCCCGCCAGATCTGCGCCGGGAGCTGGCCGCCGAACTGCGTGCCGTACCCGGGGATCGTGACGGTGGCGTTGTCCTCCCTGAACATGTCGACGGCGACGGCCAGTTGCGGCGTGAACCCGTTGAACCAGACGCTCTTCGACTTGTCCGTGGTGCCCGTCTTGCCGGCCACCGGGCGGTCGTAGAGCCGCGCGCCGGTGCCGGTGCCGTACTTGACGACCTGCTGCATCGCGTACGTGGCGTCCCCGGCGGCCTGCTCGCCGACCACCCGCGTCGAGACCGGCTCGACGGTCTTCTTCTTGCCCTCGGCGTCTGTGACCGACATCACCACGTGGGCCTCCATGTGCACGCCCTTGTTGGCGAACGTGGAGAAACCCGAGGCGTTCTGGACGGCGCTGACCGAGGAGACGCCGAGCGGGAAGGACGCGTAGCTCTGCTGCTTCTCGAGCTGCGTCTTGGGGATGCCCGCCTTCTCGGCGACGGCGGCGACCTTGTCCAGGCCGACCTTCTGGCCGAGGTCCACGAAGGCGGTGTTGACCGAGTTCTGGGTGGCCTGCACCAGGTCGATCTCGCCGTAGGAGCGGTCGCTGTCGTTGGGGATCGGCTTCGGGTCGGACGCCACGCGCATCGGCGAGTTGCCGTCGACCCTGGTGGACAGGTCGAAGCCGTTGTCGAGCGCCGCCGCCAGCGTGTACGGCTTGAACGTCGAGCCGGCCTGGACCTTGGCCGAGAACGCGCTGTCGTACTGGGACTGCGCGGGGCTGCCGCCGTAGAACGCGACGATCTCACCGGTGCCCGGATCGACGGCCGCCAGCCCCGTGTGGACCTTCTTGGGCGTGGCGTCGGGCAGCACGTCCTTGACGGCCCGCTGGGCGGCCTGCATGAGCTTCTTGTCGAACGTCGTGACGATCTTCAGCCCGCCGCCGTTGATGTCCTCGTCGGAGTAGCCGCGCCGGTTGAGCTCGGCCGTCACCTGCTCCAGCATGTACTGGGCCTGCCCCTTGAGCTCGAACGGCTTCTTCGGCGCCGCGAGCTTGGGGAAGCGCTGGGCGGCGACCTGGGCGGGCGTCAGCATGCCGGTCTGGCCCATCGCGTCGATCACGGACTTCCAGCGCTCCTGGGCCGCCGCCAGGTCGGGGCCCTTGGGGTCGGCGAAGCGGCTGGGCTGCTGGATCACCGCCGCGAGGTAGGCGCCCTCGGCCACGCTGAGCTGGCCGACGTCCTTGCCGAAGTAGGCGCGGGCGGCCGACTGGACGCCGTTGGCGCCACGGCCGAAGTAGATCGTGTTGAGGTACTGCTCGAGCACCCAGTCCTTCGACTTGGACTGGTCGACCTTGATCGCGATGAGGATCTCTTTGAACTTCCGGGTGACGGAACGTTCCTGGCTGAGGCCGCTGTAGTAGTTGCGCACGAGCTGCTGGGTGATCGTCGAACCGCCCTGGAGCTGCTGCCCGGTGACGGTGGACCAGACGGCCCGCGCGGTGCCCTTGACCGAGACACCGCCGTCGTCGTAGAAGGAGCGGTTCTCGGCCGCGATGACCGCCTGTTGCACGTGCTTGGGCACCTTGGCCAGCTCGACGCTCTTGCGGTCGATGCCCTGGCGGGCGAGCACGGTCTTGCCGTCGCGGTAATAGATCACCGAACCCTGCGCGGTGGCCTGCTTCTGCGTGGAATCGGGAATAGGCGTCAGCGCCCATGCGACGGCGAAAAGCCCGACGAGTACGAGGATTCCCGCGCCAAATGAAATCAGTAGAAGTCGGAGTACTCGTCGTTTTCGCATCCCGTTACCACCGCCGCTCCGCACCCTCGACCCCCCTTGTCACCCCTCATGCGCTGGGCGAATGTCAAGGCTAAACGATCGATAACGGTGCCTCGTCCCCTAGCGATAGTACGGCTACCGGTCACCGCGGCGCGGAACATCGGCGACCAACGGCAGCACTCGATAGGGAACCGGGGTGTCCAGGGCGATGATCGAATTAGTCCGGAGCACACCCTGTACATCAACGATTCGATCGATAACCCGCTGCAAATCGGCATTTGTCCGCGCCACCACGCGGCAGAGAAGATCGCTGTCGCCGGTGATCGTGTACACCTCCAGCACCTCCGGGATGGCGGCCAGCCGGTCGGCCACCGGGTCGTGCCCGGCGACCTGTCTTATCTCCATGCTGACAAACGCGGTGACGTCATAGCCGAGCGCCTCCGGCGACACGTCCGGCCCGAACCCGGTGATCACTCCCCTGGCGATCAACCGGTCCATCCGGGCCTGTACGGTGCCGCGGGCCACGCCGAGCCGGCGCGAGAACTCGAGCACCCCCAGGCGGGGCTCCTCCGTCATGAGGGCGATCAACCTGGCGTCCAGCTCATCGATCGTCATACTGTACAGATTTACCGGATATCTCGGAGCGTCGCTAGACAGGTTGTCCACCGATTGAAGTAACTCTTGCGCACTGAGCTCAGGGATATCGAGAGTTGCCAGTATGAATGATGTCTTTCCGGTCAACGGCATGGACGCCGTCGTGTTCGCCGTGGGCAATGCCAAGCAGGCCGCCCACTACTACTCGACCGCGTTCGGCATGAGGTTGGTGGCCTACCGCGGGCCCGAGAACGGCAGCCGGGACGAGGTCGCGTACGTGCTGGTCTCGGGCGGTGCCACGTTCGAGTTCCGGGCCGCGGTCCGCCCCGGCACGGACCTGGCCAGGCACGTGGCCGAGCACGGCGACGGGGTGATCGACCTGGCGATCCAGGTGCCCGACGTGGAGGCGGCGTACGCGTACGCGGTCGCCCACGGGGCCGAGGGGCTGGCGGAGCCGTACACGATGGAGGACGAGCACGGCAAGGTGCAGGTCGCGGCCATCGCCACCTACGGTGAGACGCGCCACACGCTGGTCGACAGGTCCAACTACGGCGGCCCCCACCTGCCCGGTTACGTGGCCGCCGAGCCGCTGGTGGCGCCGCCGGCGACGAAGGGCGGGCGGCTCTTCCAGGCGATCGACCACTGCGTCGGCAACGTCGAGCTGGGCAAGATGGACGAGTGGGTGGAGTTCTACCGGAAGGTGATGGGCTTCACGAACATGGCGGAGTTCGTCGGTGACGACATCGCCACCGAGTACTCGGCGCTCATGTCCAAGGTCGTCGCCGACGGCACGCGCAAGGTCAAGTTCCCGCTGAACGAGCCGGCCGTCAGCCGCAGGAAGTCGCAGATCGACGAGTTCCTGGAGTTCTACGGCGGCCCCGGGGTGCAGCACATCGCCCTGGCCACCAACGACATCCTGACCACGGTCGACCACATGCGGGCGGCCGGCGTGCAGTTCCTGGACACGCCCGACTCGTACTACGACGATCCCGAACTGCGCGAGCGCATCGGCAAGGTGCGGGCGCCGATCGAGGAGCTGAAGCGGCGGAAGATCCTCGTGGACCGCGACGAGGACGGCTACCTGCTGCAGATCTTCACCAAGCCGGTGCAGGACAGGCCCACGGTCTTCTTCGAGCTGATCGAGCGGCACGGCTCGCTGGGGTTCGGCAAGGGCAACTTCAAGGCGCTGTTCGAAGCGATCGAGCGGGAACAGGAACGAAGGGGCAACCTTTAGTTTGTCCCGACTTAGTGGTGGTCATCAGGACATCATGGGATCACCACCGGGGCTGGCGGGACGCTGGCGACGGTTGTTCGCCGGCGTCCTCGACTGGCTCATAGTCAACGTCATCTCCGCCCCCTTCACCTGGTCGAGCTGGGAGTACGTCTGGGACCGGAGCAGAGGGGCCTGGGACCGCTACCCGGTGGAGCACACCTTCCTGGCCGGACTCGTGGCCTTCCTGTACTTCTGGCTCCTGCACGCCTTCTGGAACGGCCAGACCCTCGGCAAAAGGCTGTTCGGCATGCGGGTCGTGCAGGAGAACGGCGCGCGGATCACCGTGGCGCAGGCCGCGGTGAGACAGATCGTCGAGACCGCGCTCGCCTGGGTCTGCTGCGTAGGCTCGCTCATAGACCTCGGCTGGATCCTCTTCGACGCTCGCAAACAGGCGGTCCATGACAAGGCCGCCAGGACGGTCGTGGTGAATGCCTGACTCAGCGTAAGATTTTGGTCACGATCCGAAGGGGCGTGTTGCCAATGCGTTTCGACAGACGCGGGGTGGCACTGCTGGCCACGCTGAGTGTGCTGGCCTGTGCGCCCACCGACGGCCGAGCGGCGAGCGCGGACGACCCGCCCGCCGTCACCGACTACCGACCGGGCGCCGCCGGCATCGGCGACCCCGACTTCCCCGAGGACGGCAACGGCGGCTACGACGTGTCCCACTACGACCTGGCCGTCGACTACACCCCGAAGACCAAACAGCTCGAAGGGCGGACCACCATCCAGGCCGCCGCCACTCAAAACCTGTCGAGCTTCAACCTCGACCTGGCCGGCTACGACGTGCGCCAGGTCACCGTCGACAACGCGGCGGCGAGGTTCAGGCGGAAGGGCGACGAGCTCACCGTGACCCCCTCCCGCCCGCTCGGCAACCGGTCCCGCTTCACCGTCAAGGTCGTCTACGTGGGGCGTCCCAAGGCCGCCGAGGACAGCGACAACCTGGGCACGTACGGGTTCATCCCGACCCCGGACGGCGCGTTCGTGGCCTCCGAGCCCAACGGCTCCAAGACCTGGTTCCCCAACAACGACCACCCGGCCGACAAGGCCACGTTCGACTTCGCGATCACCGTGCCCGCCGGGCTGACCGCCGTGTCCAACGGGGAGCTCCAGGGCCGGCCCACGACCGCCGGCGGCAAGACCACCTACCGGTGGCGCGAGCTCCACCCGATGGCGACCTACCTGGCGACCGCCACGCTCGGCAAGTTCGACCTGCGCCAGGGCCGCACCCCCGGGGGCATCCCGGAGTTCGCCGCCGTCGATCCCAAGTTCAAGAGCTCGCTCGACAAGCTCTACCAGCTCTCCGGCGAGATCACCGACTACTGGTCGACGGTCTTCGGCCCCTACCCGTTCTCCTCGACCGGCGGCGTCATCGACGACTACATGGCCGGCTACGCGCTGGAAAACCAGACCAAGCCGCTCTACGGGGGCTTCGAGCCCGACGCGACCATCATCGCACACGAGCTGGCCCACCAGTGGTTCGGCGACAGCCTCACCCTCAAGCGCTGGAAGGACCTCTGGCTCAACGAGGGCTTCGCCACGTACGCGGAGTGGCTGTGGCAGGAGCACAAGGGCACGAAGACCGCGGAGGCCATCTTCAAGGACCTCCACGCCCGCCCGGCCGACGACCCGATGTGGGCCTACCCGCCGGGGCGGGCCAAGCCCTCCGACCTGTTCAACGCGTCGGTCTACACGCGCGGCGCCATGACGCTGCAGGCCGTGCGCGACGCGATCGGCGACGACACCTTCTTCAGGCTGCTCAAGACGTGGACCGCCGACCACCGCTACGGTCACGTCACGACGGAGGAGTTCATCGCCCTCTCCGAGCAGCTGTCGGGCAAAAACCTCCGCCCGCTCTTCGACGCCTGGCTCTTCCAGCCCCGCCGCCCCAGCTGACCTGCGGGGAAACGCTTCTCGTCGCTCGGTCCAAGTACGGATGTAAGGCGAACGACGAAGGGAGCGAGGCCAGTGCGCCTCAACGAAGACCCTGCGGCCTTTGAGGCCTTCTATCGCCGCCACGTCGATGCCGTCATGCGTTTCGTGGTCCGGCGGGTGAGCGACCCTCACCTCGCCGCCGACCTGACGGCGGACATCTTCCTGGCGGTGCTTGACTCGGCGCACACCTACGCGCCCGGCCGGGGCACCGAGATCGCCTGGCTGTACGGCGTCGCGCGCAACGTCGTGTCGGCCCGGCATCGGCAGGCCGCCCGGGAGGCGCGGGCGACCGGCCGCGTCGCCGGCCGGCGGCTGATGGACGACGACGACCTCGTGCGGATGGAGGAGCGGATCGACGCCGAGCGCCGGATGCGCGGCTCCCTGGAGGCCATGCGCGGCCTGCCGGAGGGCGAGCGCGCGGTGCTGGAGCTCGTCGCGATCGACCAGCTCACCGTCGCCGAGGTCGCCGAGGTCCTGGGGATCCGGCAGGTGACCGTACGAGTCAGGTTGCACCGGGCAAGACGGGCTCTTGAACGCGTCGCTTCGCCGTCGGCACCTGTGTACGTGGAGGAACAGGCATGAGCAATTTCGAGGAGCGCCTTCTCAGTGCACTCAAGGAAGAGATCACGACGAGAACGGCGGAGGACGACGTGACGACGACTGTGACACCGGCCAGGCGCGTTGGCTCCCGGCGGCGCTACGTGGGGCTGGCCGCCGCGCTGGCGGGGGTCGCGGCGGCCGCCACCGCGACTGTGGTGGTGCTGTCCGGGCTCGGCGGCAGCCCGGCGTACGCGGTGACCACGGGGGCCAACGGGGTGATCACCGTGCAGATCAACAAGTTCAACGACCCGGAGGGGCTGCAGGCGGACCTGGCCGACGCCGGGGTCAAGGCGATCGTCGACTACCTGCCCGAGGGGCAGACCTGCAAGATGCCGCGTGGCGCGAACGGGAACGGTCCGGGCAAGTTCGCGGTGAGCTTCGGCCGGTCGAGCGGCGTGACCTCGTTCATGATCGAGAAGGGGGAGGTGCCGGAGGGCTCGACGCTGGTGATGGCCGTCTCGAAGAGCAAGGCCGGCGACGACCAGCCGCCGTTCGGGATGTCGCTCACCATAGTGAAGGGGCCGGTCTCGCCGTGCGAGCCGACCGCGATGCCCGATCCCGACGCCCAGGACGGCAGGGGCGGCTTCCACACCGGCACCGGGGACGAGGGCCAGGGTCCCAGCACCGACTCGGCGACCGAGTAACCCACCCGCGCCAGGGACCGGCCCTGTCCAGGCCCGGCGCCTCCTGGAGGCCGCCCCGGGCGGCTTGAGGCCCGGTGGCCCTCCCGAGCAGACGGGGCCGCCGGGCCTTCAGGCGCGTGTCACGGGCCTGGGCTGGAGAAAACCAGGACGGACGCCGTGAACCCGTGCACATGGTTGTGGCCCGCCACCGGCCCGACCTCGCCGGCGGCGAAGAAGCCGGCCATGCCGATGGGCCCCAGCGTGTCACGCAGGGCGACCGGGTCGTGGTCGGCCGTGCCGAACATGGCCGAGCCCCGTCCGTTGCACGAGAACAGCAGCGCCCCGTCCACCTTGCCGAGCTGCTCCCGATGGGCGTCCAGCAGGTCGTACAGGTCCTCGTCGGCGGTGGCCGCGTCGCGTACCTGGAAGCGCACGGTCCTGCCGATCTCCACGATGTCGCCGATGGCCACGGCCTCGCGTTCGGGATCGATGCCGATGACTCCCCTGATGAGGAAGTCGCCGCGTTCGTGGCGCTCGGCGTACTCGTCCATGGCCACGCCGATCTGCAGGCCGGAGGCGACCAGCTCGCGGTCGTCCTCGTCCAGCTCGCTGACGATGTCCTCCAGCCGGGCCAGCGCGGGCTGCCCGGCCAGCTCCAGCAGCAGGTTGTCCTCCGACGCGGTGACGACCATGCTGGGCCCGATCGGGCGGCAGCCCTGGCTGACGACGGTGCTGATCCTGACCGGGCCGCTGATCAGCACGCCGATCGCGCCCTCGGTGTAGACCTCGCCGTCGGCGAACAGCCGTACGGAGCCCCGTCCCTGCAACCCGTTGGCCAGCCCGCCGATCAACGGCAGGTCGCCGAGCACATCGACGGAGCGCTCGACGAAGGCGTCGGTCGGAAACGTGTACGGGTCGGCCAGCAGGATCGCCACATGATCATCGGCGCCCCGCTCGGGCAGCCCGACCACCACGAACCTGTCCTCGGCCGCCAGCGTCTCCAGCTGGAAGGTCGTCAGCCTGGCGCCGTCCAAGGTCGCCGCCCACGCGCTCACCGCGGGCAGCAGTTCGACCCCTTGTCCGTCGCCGATCACCCCCGTGGCACTGCATCCGACCACGTGCGCGTCGGGCGCGAGCCTCATAGCGGCCTCACCGGCCCGCGCGACGTCCTCGGGATCATCGCCGCAGATGAAGAAACAGACCAGGTCGGCCCGGCCACTGAGCCTCGACAGGGCCTGGCCCACGGCGGTCTCCGCGGCCCCCACCAGGTCGGAACCCACGGCGAGGCCGTCGGCGAAGCGGCTAGTCATAACGGCCACGAGTCTCGCCTCCCTCGACATGTCAAAGTTCCCTAGGGCCGATTCTCCCCACTAAAAGGACAAGCACGCGCACGAAACGTCACGCAATGGTCGAGATCCGAAATCTGCGCCAGATGCGAAACTCTCTGCCGCATTGCTCGCGGGGGACGTAGTCTCGTTCCCGTGCATCAGCCACGTATTCTCCGCGAGTTGCGAGAGAGCGGCCACGTTCATCGCACCGTCAAAGCCGAAGTCCGGGAGAACCTGCTGGCCAAGCTGCGGGCAGGCGAGCCGCGATTCCCCGGCATCGTGGGCTTCGACGACTCCGTCCTGCCACACCTGGAGCGGGCCCTGCTCGCCGGGCACGACCTGGTCCTCCTCGGTGAGCGCGGCCAGGGCAAGACCCGGCTCATCCGCACCATCACCGGTCTGCTGGACGAATGGACCCCAGTCGTCGAAGGTTGCGAGATCAACGACCATCCGTACGCGCCGGCCTGCACGCGCTGTCAGGCCCTCGCGCGGGAGCTGGGGGACGAGCTGCCGGTCGCGTGGAAGCACCGCGACGAGCGCTACGGCGAGAAACTCGCCACGCCCGACACCTCCGTGGGCGACCTGATCGGCGACGTCGACCCGATCAAGATCGCCGAGGGTCGCACCCTGGGTGACCCCGAGACCGTCCACTACGGCCTCGTCCCCCGTACCAACCGCGGTGTCTTCTCCGTCAACGAGCTGCCCGACCTGGCCGAGCGCATCCAGGTGTCGCTGCTCAACGTGCTGGAGGAGCGCGACATCCAGGTACGCGGCTACAACCTGCGACTCCCGCTCGACATCCTGCTCATCGCCAGCGCCAACCCCGAGGACTACACCAACAGGGGCCGGATCATCACCCCGCTGAAGGACCGCTTCGGCGCCGAGATCCGCACCCACTACCCGCTGACCGTCGAGGACGAGCTGACGCTCATCCGCCAGGAGTCCGTGCCGGACATCGGGGCCGACGTCCCCGAACACCTGATCGAGGTCATCGCCAGGTTCACCCGGCTGGTACGCGAGTCCACGGCGGTGGACGCCCGTTCCGGCGTGTCGGCGCGCTTCTCGATCGCCGCCGCCGAGACCGCCGCGGCCTCGGCCGTGCGCAGGGCGGCGCTGCAGGGCGAGGAGCAGGCCGTCACGCGCGTGATCGACCTCGCCTCGGTGGTCCACAGCCTGCGGGGCAAGGTGGAGTTCGAGGTGAGCGAGGAGGGCAGGGAGACCGAGATCCTCGCCCACCTGCTGCGCCGGGCCACGGCGGAGACGTTCAGGACCCGGCTGGGCGGCATGGACCTGTCGGCGATCATCGACAAGTTCTCCGAGGGCACCCAGGTGGAGTCGGGCGAGCTGGTCCCCGCCGGCGAGCTGCTCCACCGGATGGGCCCGGTCACGGGCCTGGCGAAGGTCATGTCCAGGCTCGGCATGGGCGCGGGCGAGGAGTCGCCGGGGCACGCGGCAGCAGCCCTGGAGTTCGCACTGGAGGGTCTTTACCTCATGCGGCGCCTGTCCAAGGAAGACCTTGACGGAGTGAGCGTCTACCGCACATGAACATATCGGCGGTCTTCCGCGTCATAGTGGATAGCTGATCACGCCGACCGGGAGGCCGCCCATGCGCCTGCTTGCCTGTGCCACCGCTCTTGCCATGGGTTTCGTCGCCGTGCCCGCCTCCGCCGAGGCCACGGCGGCCAAGGTCGTGTACGGGTACGCCTGGGCCGACGGGAAGGGGCACCTGCGGATCGTCCCCAAGTCAGCCACTTTCGTGCGGAAGGGCGAGTTCCGGAGCTACCGGCTCAAGCCGGTGGCCGGGGCACAGGAGGTGCGGCTCGACTACACCGGCGCCTCCTTCGGCCGGGTCACGGTGGCGTGCGACCTGAAGGAGACCGAGGGCCAGGTGGCCCTCGACGCCAAGGGGCTGGGCCGGACGTCCTGCGAACCCGGGGATCTGACCGACGGACTGGCCCGCGGCCCCGTTCCGCTCCGCGTCGAATACCGGGGCACGGACGCCGTCAAGATCAACGAGTTCCTGGTCACCGAGTGGCCGGGCACGCGTACCGCCCGCGGCACGCTCAAGCGCGTCAACGACACGACGGTCCTGTTCACGACCGGCGGAAAGACCGTCAAGCTCAGGTACACGCACGCCACGAGCTTCTACCGGGCCACCGCGCGCTGCCGGGACGGATGGCTGGCGGGCAAGCCGGTCAACGCCGACAAGCAGGGGCTCGGCAAGAAGTCGTGCACCTCGGCGGACCTGACCAAGGCGCTCAAGACGGCCGAGCACCCCGTACTGGTGAAGATCGACTACACCCCCGAGGCCGGCGGCGTCAACGAAGTGTGGGAGGTCTTCGGGGACGCGTAAACGAGCGGATCGGGTTAGCGTGGGTGCGTGATGGCCTTTCGCTATGGTGAGTACCACGACGGCCCCGATCCCCTTGCCCCGCCCTACGACGTGCGGGCGGCCCTCGACGAGATGGGCGACGCGATCCTGTCCGGTTCGACGCCGGTCCACGCCCTGCGCGACCTGCTCAAGCGCGGCCTGCCCGGCGCGCAGGACCGCCGCGGGCTGGACGACATGCTCAGGGAGGTGCGCCGGCGCCGGCGCGACCTGCGCGAGCGCGGACGGCTCGACGGCACGCTGGAGAAGGCGCGGGCGCTGCTCGACAAGGCCATCGGGCAGGAGCGGGCCGAGCTGTTCCCCGACCCGTCCGACGACGCGCGGCTGCGGGAGGCCGGGCTCGACGCGCTGCCCGAGGACACGGCCAGCGCGATCCAGGAGCTGAGCACGTACGAGTGGCGCTCGTCGGCGGCGCGCCAGACGTTCGAGGAGCTGCGCGACCTGCTGCGGCGCGAGGTCCTGGACAGCCAGTTCAGGGGCCTGCGGGACGCGCTCGCCAACCCCGACCCCGAGGCGATGGAACGCGTCCGCCAGATGATGGCGGACCTGAACGAGATGCTGGACAAGGACTCCCGCGGCCAGCACACCCAGGCCGATTTTGACGACTTTATGGGGAAATATGGCGATTTGTTCCCCGAAAAGCCGCGCAACCTCGAGGAGCTCGTCGACATCCTGGCCCGCCGCGCCGCCGCCACGCAGCGCATGCTGGCCTCGATGACCCCGCGCCAGCGCGAGGAGCTCGCCGGCCTGATCAACCAGACCCTCGACCAGGCCGGGCTCTCCGACGAGATGCGCCGCCTCGGCGAGGCCCTCTACGCCCGCCGCCCCGACCTGGCGTGGAACGCCCCCGAACGCCTCACCGGCGAAGAGCCCCTGGGCATGGGCGACGCGGTCACGGCCCTGGAGGAGCTGGCCGACCTCACCCAGCTGGAAACCGCCCTGCGGCAGGACTACCCGGGCGCCAGGCTGGACGACATCGACGAGTCCGCCGTACGCCGTGCGCTCGGCCGCTCGGCCGTGGACGACCTTGAGGCGCTCAAGCGCATCGAACGCGAGCTGGAGGAGCAGGGCTACCTCCTGCGCCGCCGGGGCAAGCTGGAGCTCACCCCCAAGGCGGTCCGCCGCCTGGGCGAGACGGCGCTGCGCCGCGTGTTCTCCTCCCTCGACGCGGGCCGCCGCGGCGACCACGACCAGCACGACGCGGGCTCGGCCGGGGAGCTGACGGGCTCGACCCGGCCGTGGCGCTTCGGCGACGAGCAGCCCATCGACGTGGTCCGCACGCTGGTGAACGGCGTGCGCAGCGGCGGCGTCGCCGCCCCGAGCACCGGCCGTTCCGGTGGACGCGTCGGAGTCCGCCTCTCGGTGGACGACTTCGAGGTGGCCGAGACCGAGCGCCGCACCGCCGCGGCCGTCTGCCTCCTGGTGGACCTGTCGTACTCGATGGCCCTGCGGGGCACCTGGGCCGCCGCCAAGCAGACGGCGCTGGCACTCCAGGCCCTGGTGGCGTCCAAGTTCCCGCAGGACGCGGTCCAGATCATCGGCTTCTCCAACTACGCCAGGGTGCTGCAGCCCGACGAGCTGGCGGGCCTCGACTGGGACATGGTCCAGGGCACCAACCTGCACCACGCCCTCCTGATCGCCGGCCGCCACCTCGACCGCCACCCCGACTTCGAGCCGGTGGTGCTGGTGGTCACGGACGGCGAGCCCACGGCCCACCTCATGCGCAACGGCAGGTCGGCGTTCGAGTGGCCGCCGTCGCACGAGACGCTGGAGCTCACGCTGGCCGAGGTCGACAAGATGACCCGGCGGCGGGCGACGATCAACGTCTTCATGCTGGCCGCCGACGACCGGCTGAAGGAGTTCGTGGACGAGGTGGCCCGCAGGAACGGCGGCCGCGTCTTCTCGCCGAGCGCCGAGCGCCTGGGCGAGTACGTGGTCAGCGACTTCCTCCGCCTGCGCCGCGCCCGCTGAGTTTGTCGGTGCCGTATGCCAGACTCGCTCGCCATGAGCGAGCGGAGCGAGCGACCGAACACAGGCGATGACGTGCGGTTGAGAGACGTCGTGGAGGCCGATCTGGAGGTCTTCCTGGCGCAGGAGCACGACCCGGAGGCGGTCCGGAGGTCCAGGTTCCCGCCCCGCCCCCGGGAGCGCTTCCTCCACCACTGGGCCACCCGGATCCTGGCCGACCCCACCGTCTTCGTGCAGGCGGTCCTCGTCGACGGCGAGCTGGCCGGAAACATCGTGGCCTGGTGGGAGGAGGAGCGGCGCTTCATCGGCTACTGGTTCGGCCGCGAGTTCTGGGGCCGCGGCGTCGGCACCCGGGCCCTGACGCTCTTCCTCCAGCAGGAGAAGGCCCGTCCCCTCTACGCCGACCCGTACGAAGGCAACACCGGCTCGGTCCGGCTCCTGGAGAAGGTCGGCTTCCAGCGGTCCGGCACGGTGCGGCACGGCGAGGACCAGCACATCATGCTGACCCTCCACGCCCCGGCCCCACCCTCTCCCACGACCTGAGGGGCGCCGGCGTGCCGTGATCGCCCAGAGGTCGTCACGTCGTGCAGTACGCGTGAAGCACACCTCGCTTGTAGAAGAGGGCGTCATCGTTGCGCCAACTGGCAGAGGCACCAGGACTTCCCGGAGTGTCCGAGAGTCCCACATTCACCAGCCCGGGCTCATGAGTCTCTATGGCGTTCCTGAGCTTGGGATGACTCTTCGGGCACAGGATGAAGGTTCCCATTGTTCCAAGGGGGTTCACATCCACCCGCTGCTTGACCATCGGCACAGGCGGCTGCGCCGGTTTCTCGTTCGAGCAGGCCAGGGTGACCGTGAGCGAGACGTCGATCGGGTGGTGGGCCGCATCCTCGAATGACTGCGTATTGGAGAAGTAGACCTTCACCGACCGGTTGGCGTCGTCGATCTCGAATTTGGTGAGGCTCGTGTGCTGCGCGTCCGCCTCTGAGCTGATCGTCGTCTCGCCGGCGACACCGACGATGTACGGCAGCGTGGACGGGCACTTCACCGGCACGTACCCACTGGTCTGCGCGCCGAGGCTCTTACCGCTCTGGAACTCTTCGTAGGCCGCGCCGGCCCAGGCCGGACCGGTGACGCTCACCAATCCCGCCGTGGCCAGCGTGACCGCCGCGACGATCTGCGCGGATTTAGCGATTCGCATGTTTCTCCTTGCCGTGGTCGAGTCTCTGCGCCGAGTTGCCGGCGCGATGCGTTCCGTTCACAGAACGGCACGCCGTCCGTCGTGGTCGCATGGACAAACCTAGGAATTCGCTCTTGGAGAGCGCTTGACCCCGGCCTTGGCGAAGGCTTGGTGGCAGCTTGGCCACGCACCACGGCGCCGGGCGCGCTATGAATGATCCGCCTGCATGCGGACTTTCGGCACCGGCTGGGCGCGGCGGGCGGCCTCGGCCCGGAGCCGGCGCCGCAGCTGCTTGCCGCGGCCGAGAAAGGAGCGGGTCCGCAGGCGGCGGTCCTCGGGCAGGCTCCAGTCGGGCAGCGCGCGGTCGATCGCGACGGCGAGCCGGCCGTCGCCGTGGACGGCGGCGGTGCCGAGCAGCACGACGTTCTCCTGCCAGCGCATGCCGGGATCGTGCCGGTGGAAGGTCAGGCAGACCGGCCCGGGCACGGCGGCCACGCCGGCGGGCAGATCCAGCTCGTACCCGGTCGTGGTGCGGGTGAAGGCACGCGCGGGCACGGTCACGGGCCGGCCGTCCGCCACCGTTGACACGATCGGCCGGCCCAGGTCGCGGGCCCGGCGGGCATACAGGCGCCAGTCGGCGGGCGGCGCGGAGCGGCCGGGCAGGCGGAGACCCGACGGGGCCGGGTCCGAGGCGGGGGCCGTGGTGCCGGGCGGGCAGGTCCAGGTCAGCGGGTCGCGGGTCAGGTCGCCGCCCGGCCACCAGGTGATCCGCTCAGGGGTCACCTCGATGTAGATCCGCGCGAAATACCAGGTCAGGCGCTTGACCAGGAACCACGGCAGCCCAGCGAAGGCGTCCGGGATCTTGGCCTGGGACTCGCGGACGTACCGGTCGGTGTTGGCCTGCAGGTCGGCGTCGCGGACGGTGGCGCGGCCCTGCACCAGCACCACCGGATCGCCCTCGAACAGCAGCGCGACGCGCGGATCGCGGCGCGCCCGCTCGGCTTTGTCGGGATAGGTCAGGCCGGTGCTGACGTCGATGGTGCCGCGGGACCCGGTGTACGGGGTGACGGGCCAGGTGATGGGCCGCCCGTCGCGGGTGAGCGAGGTGTAGGCGCACACCACGGAGCTCCGGAACGTCGTGGTGGGGAGCGTGAGGGTCATGCCCGCGCACGCTAATGACGGTGTCTTGGGCCGTTCTTGAGATCGGCCTTCAAGAACCGCCCAAGACCGGGAGGCCACGATGACGGCACCCTGACAAACCAGAAGGAGCACGACAATGCGCACCGCCGCACACCCGAACGTGCCGCAGATCACGCTGCCCGGTCAGGCCGCCGCCGCGCCGGGGCCGCTCGACATGACCAACATGTACCTGGCGCACTACGGCTTCCGCCGCGACCTCGGCCACCTGATCACCGCGATCGGCCGGGTCCGCCTCGGCGACCGCCGGCGCATCACCGCCCTGCGCGAGCACCACGCGTGGGTGCTGTTCGTGCTGCACCACCACCACACCGCCGAGGACGAGACGGTCTGGCCGCGGCTGCGGGAGCGGGCGCCGGAGGCGGTCGGCACGATCGACGCGCTGGAGGCCGAGCACGAGGCCTGCGACCACTGGATCCGCGAGAGCACCGACGCCTTCCAGGCGTTCGACGCCGGCCCGTCCGAGGAGCGGCGCGAGCGGCTCATGACCGCCCTGCGCGCGCTGGCCGACACGCTCGGCGCGCACCTGGCGCACGAGGAGACCGACGGGATCCCGCTGATGATGGCCCACATCACCCCGGAGGAGGACGCGGAGGGGCACAAGGCGATCATGAAGCAGTACGGTTTCCGCAAGCTGATCACGCTGGTCGGCTGGATCACCTCCGAGCTGCCGCCCGATGTCGAGGCCCATCTGCGCAGGACCTCGCCCCGGCCGATGGTGCTGCTCAACACCCTGGCCGGCGGTAGCTACCGGCGGCGCACGGCCTACCTGTGGGGGTGAGCCAGCTCGCGCTCCACGCTCTCGGCGTGCTCGGCATGCCGCCGCGCCGCCTCAGCGTCGCCCAGTGCCTCGGCCAGCTGCGCCAGCGACCGGCTGACCGGCCACATCAGCATGCTCAGCCCGGCGATCCCCATGCGGTCGGCGTACGGGGACGCCTCCTCGTACAGGTCGGCGCAGGCCTGCCGGTCGCCCAGCCCCGCCCAGAGCTCGCAGCGGACGACCAGCCAGAACAGGTAGACGAACGTGCGCGGGATCGGTGCTTGCCGCTCCCACGGCCCGAGCACCTGCCGTGCCTCCTCCAGCCGGCCGCTGACCATCAGGTGGTGGGCGAGCCCGTCCCGGTTGAACTGGTCGAGCTGGTCGTGCGAGATATCCCCCGGTGGCGGCACCGCGTCCGCCGCCCCGCGGCGCAGGCGCATGAGCGCGACCTGGTACGTGGCGCCGGCCGTGGTGGACTCCACGCCCCACATCGAGGTGGCGTGCTGCTCGGCGGCGGTGTCCGCGAGCAGCGACTCGGCCGCCTCCAGGTCGCCGCGGTTGACGAGGAGGCCCAGCCGCAGCCAGGCCAGGATGATGCGCAGGTACGGCATGTGCGTACGGCCGATCAGCCGCTCCGCCTCGGCCAGCACGTCCAGGGCCTCCGGCACCCGGCACAGCTCCAGCAGCGTGCCGCCCTGGCAGGTGAGCCCGATCGTGCGCAGCTCGTCGTCGCCCGCCTCCAGCCCGGCGCGGGCCATCTCCTCCCCCGCCTCCAGCCGCTGACGCACCGAGCCCGGGTCGAGCAGCGCGTAGTAGCGGGCGAACAGCACCCGGCCCAGCAGCGTCGCGTCGTTCTCCTGGCGGGCCAGCCGCGCCGCCTCGGCGCTCCACCGGTCCCGCTCCACGGGGTCGCACCCCGGCCGGTAGTACGCCTGGAGCGCCATGCAGGCCAGGACCCGGGCCCGGGCCGCCGGTTCCAGCCCTTCGTCGGCGGCCAGCTCCGTCAGGTCCGCCAGCAGATCGGCGTCGTGGTCGCCGTAGACCTTCCAGGGTTGCAGGATGCGGCCGCCGTACCCGGTCGCGGCCTCGATCCAGCGCCGCCGGTCGCCCTCCTGCTTGGCCAGGCGGCGCAGCCGCGTCAGCTCGGCCTCCTGCCCCATCGAGTCACCCGCCCCGAACCTGGCCTCGGCCAGCGCGAACAGCAGGTCCATCCGCTCGGCCGGGCCCAGCTCGGGGTCGTCCTCGGCCACCTGGCCGGCCCGCTCCAGCAGCTCGACGGCCACGTCGTACGCGCGCAGCCGTTTGGCCTCCTCCGCCGCCCGCCACGCCGCCCGCCAGGCACGCGCGGTGTGGCCCGCGGGAATCGCCTCGAACCAGTGATGGGCTGCGGCGGCCAGCCGGTCGGAGGCGGAGCCGCCGGTACGCGTCTCGATCGCGGCGGCCACGGCGGCGTGCAGCCGGGCCCGCCGCAGCACCGGCACCACCTCGGTGAGCGCCTCCTGCACCAGCGCGTGCACGAACCGGAACCGGCCGGGCCGCCCCTCCGCGACCAGGGCGGCGGCCATGGCGGGCTCCAGCCGGTCCAGCGCCGCGTCCAGGTCGAGCCCGGCGGCCTCGGCCACGATCGTCACGTCGAACTCCCGCCCGGCCACCGCCGCCACCCGCAACAACTCGGCGGACGGCTCGGGCAGCCGGTTCACCCGGCCGAGCACGACGTCCCGCACGCCCAGCGGCAGCGTGCCGCGGCCCGGCGATCCGGCTTCCAGGTAACGCATCAGCTCGCTGACGAAGAACGGGTTGCCGTTCGTACGGTCCCTGATCGCCCACACGTCCGTGCCCGCCGGGGTCAGTTCGGCCAGGTCGGACGGCGAAAGGCCGGGCAGCGGCAGCCGCACCGCCTGCCGGCGCGACAGCGCCTCGAACGCCTCGGCCAGCGCGCCCTCCGGCTGCGGCCAGTCGCGCGCCGTGCCCACCACGGCCAGTCTGCCGTCCAGCACGTACTCGGCCAGGTAGCTCAGCAGCCGCAGCGAGGACCGGTCCGCCCAGTGCAGGTCGTCCAGCACCACCAGCACCGGCCGCCGGCCCGCGGTCAGCGCCTGTGCCGCCGCTCCGTAGGTGCGGAACCTCGCGCCCTCGGGATCGGTCCCGGTCGCGGAGCCGACCCCGGGCAGGTTCGCGCGTACGTCGGCGGGCAGCGGCGGCAGCGTGTCGGCCAGCCGCTCCAGCACCGTCACCCACGGCCAGAACGCCGGCGCGCCCTCCGTCGCCGCGCACCGCCCCACCGCGACCGTGAAACCCCTGGCACGGGCCCGGCTCACCAGCTCTTCGGCCAGCCGCGTCTTGCCGATCCCCGGCTCCCCGGTGATCAGCGAGAACCCCGTCCGGCCCGCCGCCGCCGCTTCCAGCAGCCCGTCCAGCGCGGCCAGCTCCTCCTGCCGACCTGTGATCCCTCTCTCGGCCACCTGCGGCTCGGGCGGCTGCGGCGGCCGGTGGGGGAACAGGGCGGGGGCTTGGTCGAGGATGTCGCGTTCCAGAGCGCGCAACTCCTCGCCCGGGTCGATGCCGAGCTCCTCGGCCAGGATCCGGCGGGCCGTGCGCAGCGTCTCCAGGGCCTCGCCCTGGCGGCCGCTCCGGTAGAGCGCCAGCGCCCGCAACGCCCACAGCCGTTCGCGCAGCGGGTGCTCGTAGGTCAGGGCCTCCAGCTCGCCCAGCAACTCGCCGTGGCGGTCCTGCTGGATGACCGCGCTCACCCGCAGCTCCCGGGCCCGCTCCCGGGCCTCGGTGAGCCGCGCCCTGACGGCGGTCACATACGCCTGGTCGTCCAGCTCCTGGTACGGCTCGCCGCGCCACAGCGCCAGCGCCTCGCCCGCCAGCCGCTCCGCCTCGGCGGGCTCGGCCGCCTGCTCGGCCTGCCCGACCACGCGCAGGAACCGCGTCGAGTCCACCTGCTCCGGATCGATCGCCAGCGTGTAACCCACCGGCCCGAACGTCAGCAACCGGCTCTGCGCCCGGGCCCGACGACCGGGCTCCAGCAGGCGGCGCAGGTTGGACACGTACGAGTGCAGCGACGCCATCGCCTCGGCCGGCGGCTCCTCGCCCCACAACCGGTCGATCAACGCACTCGGGGCCACCGGCCGGCCCTCCGCCAGCACCAGCCCGCACACCAGCGCCCGCATCTTCAGCGAGCCGATCTGACACGACCGCCCGTCGTCGCCGACGACCTCCAGCGGGCCCAGCACACGGATGTCCACAGCCCTACCACCCTCATGAAGTCGCCTGATCTTACGACAAGGAGGGCTGGTGTGGTCACCACGGCGCTGCCTCGCGCCCCGGGGGCGGCTCCGCCGTGGCGCGCCCAGGTAAACGGGCCCTGTCGCTGATCTTGTGACCTGGAACGGCTCCTCGCTGACCAGGCGTGAGGGTTTGCGACGTGGTGCTGGTCAGTGAATGATGATCGGCAGCCCAGGCGAAGGAGTACTGGTGGACTTCACGATCAGATATGAACCCGCTCCCGACGAAGTGGCGCGGGCGCTACGCCAAGGTCTCAAACGGCAACTCACCGCGGTCTATCGTTTCCTTCCCTCGGTCCTGGTCGTGGCAGGACTTGCTTGCATCTGGGCCGATGCCGTCTTCGTGGGTGTGGGCATGCTCGTCGCAGCGGTCGTGGCTCCCTTCGCGGCGACCCTGGCGATCCGCCGGCTCGCCGCGCGACAGCTCGCCTACATGTGCGTGCCTACGACGATTCGGGTGACCAGCGAAGGTTACGAGTGCCGAACCGAGCAGTACAGCACCACGATGCAGTGGTCTATGTTCGGACAAGTCGTGACAACTCCAGAGTTCTGGCTGTTCTTCGTGAACAGGCAGCTCGCGGCATTCCTCCCCAAACGTGCCTTCAACAGCGAGCAACAGGCCGAACTCATTGACTTCCTGGCCGCACGGCAGAATGCGGGAGCCTCCTGAGCCGGCTATGCCCGACGGTGCACGGATGGACGAGCTGGTCCGCACTCCGACCTCGCCGTTGTCCAGACGGCCGGCGACGTGCCTGCTCAGCCGCCAGGGCGGGCTCCAGCAGGTTAACCACCCAATCGGTGCTTGGCTCCCCCGTAAGAGGAGCCCGTAGCCGCATCCGCGCGAAGCGCGTCCACCCCGCGAAGGCCCGCGCAGTCGAGGGTCAGGCGTCGATGAGGCGGGAGTAGAAGTCGAGGGCCACGTCGAAGCCGTCGTGGCAGTTGCGGTGGGATCGGTAGCAGGGCCGCCAGGCCGAGCTGGCGCCGACTCCCGCCCTGGCGTCGCTGAGGGCCGAGGGGACGCGTTCCGGTTTGGGGAGGAGGCCGTGGCCCAGGTAGCGGATGCCGGTCAGCTCGGTGTGGGCCCCGCGGCCGCCCGAGACGAACGTGCCCAGCCGCCAGCCGCTCTCCTCGTCCCAGACCAGGACGGCCCCGTCCGCGAGCTTCAGCGTCGCGTCACGCGGATCGCAGGGGCCCTCCCACCAGTCCGCCACCTCAGGTCCCAGTACGCCGATGACCTGCCGCACATAGCTCGTCGGCTGCTGCAGCCACTCGTCGGAGTACGGCTTGACGTGCCTGATGGCCACGGACGGCACCCCCTTGTGCCCTAACAGTAAGAAAAAATGACAGTGACCAACCATACCCGGGCCGAACTTATTCCGTTGCACAGCCGTCTAGTCATTACGGACGATATTTACGTCGGATACGGGGAAGGAGGGGTGCCCATGATAGCCACGGTTCTGCTCATCGTCCTGATGGTCGTCGCCGTCGCGGCCACAGAAATGATCATGTGGTGCTCCGAAAAGAGCAAAGAGAGTGTCGAGTCCGCTGCCGAGATCACCGGGGACTAGTCTCTCGGGCATGTCGTCCCTGCTTCTCTGGCTGCACATCGCCTTCGCGATCTTCACCATCGGCCCGGTCACCGCCGCGACGATGACCGCGCCGCGCGTCATCCGCAACAAGAACGTGCCCGCGCTGCAGATCATCCAGCGCATGACGAGGATCTACAGCCTCGGCACCCTGGGCGTGTTCGCGTTCGGGGTGGCGCTCGGCGCGGTGCTCGGCGGCGGGCTGCTCGGCAAGTGGTACATGACGGCCTCGATGACGCTGTTCATCGTGGCCGCCGTGCTGCTCGTCATCATCGACCGCGACCTGCGCACCGCCCTGCGGGCGCTCTCCAGCGAGAGCCCCGAGGACGACGCGAAGGTGCAGATCGGGAGGATCGCCGCGATCAGCGGGCTCGTGTCCGTGATCTGGCTGGTGATCCTGTTCCTGATGGTGGTGCCTGGCTAGAGGCCGGGCAGCCGTTCAGGCGAGCGGGTGCCTGGCCAGAGGCCCGGGCGGCCGCTCAGGCGAGCGCCTGGGTGAGGTCGGCGAGCAGGTCGTCGATGGTCTCGATGCCGACCGACAGCCGCACCAGGTCGGCGGGCACCTCCAGCGCCGATCCGGCCACCGAGGCGTGCGTCATCCTGCCCGGGTGCTCGATCAGCGATTCCACCCCGCCCAGGGACTCCCCGAGCGTGAAGAGCTTCGCCCGGTTGCACACCTCCACGGCCTCCGCCTCGCCCCCGGCGACGCGGAACGACACCATGCCCCCGAACCGCCGCATCTGCTTGGCCGCCACCTCGTGCCCCGTGTGCTCGGAGAGCCCCGGGTAGAGGACCTGGGTCACCCGCGGGTGCGCGAGCAGCAGGTCGACGACGCGTTCGGCGTTGTCGCAGTGGCGGTCCATGCGTACGCCCAGGGTCTTGAGCCCGCGCAGCGTCAGCCACGCGTCGAACGGCCCGGCCACCGCGCCCATCGCGTTCTGGTGGTAGGCCAGCTCCTCCCCGAGGCCGCGGTCGACGGTCACCAGTGCCCCGCCGACCACGTCGGAGTGCCCGCCCACGTACTTGGTGGTCGAGTGCACGACGACGTCCGCGCCCAGCTGGAGCGGCTGCTGCAGGTACGGTGACGCGAACGTGTTGTCCACCACCAGCAGCGCCCCGTTGTCGTGGGCCAGCTGCGCCAGCCCGGCGATGTCGGCGATGCCGAGCAGCGGGTTGGTGGGCGTCTCGACCCATACGATCTTGGTCTTCTGCGTCATCGCCGCGGCGACGGCGTCGAGGTCGTGCAGCGGGACCGGGTCGTAGTGGAGGTCCCAGCGCTGGTGAACCTTGGCGAACAGCCGGTACGTCCCGCCGTACGCGTCGTTCGGGATGACGACGTGATCCTGCGGCTTGCACACCGTGCGCAGCAGGGTGTCCTCGGCGGCCAGCCCAGAGGCGAACGCGAGCCCGCGCACGCCGCTCTCCACCGCAGCCAGCGCCTCTTCGAGCGCGGTCCTGGTGGGGTTGGCCGAACGGCTGTATTCATATCCGGAACGCAGACCGCCCACGCCGTCCTGCTTGTAGGTGGAGGTCGCGTAAATCGGCGGCACCACCGCACCCGTCGTGGGGTCTGGCTCCTGACCTGCGTGGATGGCCAGCGTCTCAAAACCGTTGCTCATACCCGCCACGTTAATGGAAGTGGGGGGGCCGGGCCCCCCCCCCCCCGCCCCGGCCCCCGCGCGGGGGCCCCCCCCCCCCCCCCCCCCCCCCCCCCCCCCCCCCCCCCCCCCCCCCCCCCC
>NZ_JBIUCF010000055.1:0-94513 GCF_044593615.1 Nonomuraea sp. NPDC051941 | reverse complement strand
GCCGACCAGGCGCCGAACGCCTTGCGGGCGGCCTGCACCGCCCGATCCACATCATCGGCCGAAGCGGTGGCCACCTCGGCCAGCGTCTCCTCCGTGGCCGGGTTGATCGTCTTGAACGGGCTGCCCGCCCCGTCCACGAACTCGCCGTCGATGAACAGCCCGTACGACGCCTTGAGGTCGACCAGGTCACGCGACTCGGGCGCGGGGGCGTACTCGAAGATCGCCATCATCAGTCCAGGGTGAAGTAGTCGGGACCGGCATACCGGCCGGTGGCCAGCTTCTGCCGCTGCATCAGCAGATCGTTCAGCAGCGAGGAGGCGCCCAGCCGGAACCACTGCGGCGACAGCCAGTCATCACCGGCCGTCTCGTGTACCAGCACCAGGTTCTTGACAGCGTCCTTGGTGGTGCGGATGCCGCCCGCGGGCTTGACGCCCACCTGCCGGCCCGTCACCTCGCGGAAGTCCCGCACCGCCTGGAGCATGATCAGCGTCACCGGCAACGTCGCGGCCGGGGCCACCTTGCCGGTGGAGGTCTTGATGAAGTCGGCGCCGGCCAGCATCGCCAGCCAAGACGCGCGCCGCACGTTGTCGTAGGTGGCCAGCTCCCCGGTCTCCAGGATCACCTTCAGGTGCGCGCCGCCGCAGGCCGCCTTGACCGCGACGATGTCCTCCCACACCTTCAGGTAACGGCCGGACAGGAACGCGCCCCGGTCGATCACCATGTCGATCTCATCGGCGCCCGCGGCCACCGCCAGCGCGGTGTCGCTCACCTTGACCTCCAGCGAGGAACGGCCGCTGGGGAAGGCGGTGGCCACCGAGGCCACCTTGACCCCGGTCCCGGCCAGCGCCCGGACCGCGACCTCGACCAGGTCGGGATAGACGCACACGGCCGCCACCGGGCCGGCGCCGCCGCCGGGGTGGACGGCCTTGGTGCACATCGCCCGCACCTTGCCGGCCGTGTCGGCTCCTTCGAGGGTGGTCAGGTCGACCATGGAGATGGCCAGGTCGATGGCCTGTGCCTTGGCGGTGGTCTTGATCGAACGGGTGCCGAGCATCGCCGCCCGCTGGTCCGCGCCGACCCGGTCAACCCCGGGCAGGCCGTGCAGGAAAGCTCGCAACGCCGAGTCGGACGAGGCGACGTCCGCGAGCGAGGTAGTCACAGTTGACACCAACACAGCATCGCCGACCAGGGCCGTGAGCTCCAAACCGGACCGCCTTAGGCGGTCGGCCCCGGGGTCTTAGGCATGCCGTACGCGTCGGCGTACCGGAGATAAGGCATCCACCCGATGTGGCAGGCAGGGCCTTAGACCGAGTCTTAAAGGTGTCAGGAAGAAGCACGAAATTTCAGGAGACACACCATGCACCCCGAGATCGAGTACGAGCTCATGAAGAACCACGCGAGCGAGCTCCGCAAGGCCGCCGCCGAGCACCGGCGGGTACGCGAGGCCGAGAGGGCCAACAAGTCCGAGCGCCGCTCGGTCTTCGGCAAGCTCCGTTTCTCATGACCATCCCTCGAGAGCCCGGCCACCACCTCCCTCGTGGCCGGGCCTCGAAACCCCCGTAAAGGGACCCCCATAAAAGCGTCGAAAGTAATCGATCGGGCATGACATGCTGGATGACATGCGGGGACGTTCTGTCAGTCCCGTCTTCGTCGGGCGGGAAGAGGAGCTGGCGGCTCTGTCTGAAAGCTTCGACGAGGCACGAAAAGGCACGGTGACGGCCGTCCTGCTCGGCGGCGAGGCCGGGGTCGGCAAGACCAGGCTCATCCAGCGCTTCGCGGAGCAGTGCCAGGCCTGCGGCGCTCACGTGCTGTTCGGCGGCTGTGTGGAGCTGTCCACGGAGGGTCTGGCCTACGCGCCGTTCACCGCCGCGCTCCGGCAGCTCGTCAGGGAGCAGGGCCCCGCGGCCGTCGCCGGGCTGCTGCCGGACGGCGCCGAGCGCGATCTCGCGCGGCTGCTGCCCGAGTTCGGCGAGCCGAGCGGCGACGGCGAGACCGACACCGGCCGCGCCCGGCTCTTCGAGCAGTTCCTCACCCTCCTCGAACGCCTGGCCCTCGCCCGTCCCACCGTCCTCGTCATCGAGGACATCCACTGGGCCGACAGGTCCAGCCGCGATCTCATCGCCTTCCTCAGCCGCAACCTGCACGCCCCGCAGGTGCTGATCGTCATGACCTACCGCTCCGACGACCTGCACCGCCAGCATCCGCTCCGGCCGGTGCTGGCCGAGCTGGGCAGGGTAAGCGGCGTGCACCGGCTCGACCTGCCCCGCCTGTCGCGGGACGAGGTCGCCCAGCAGATGGCCGGCATCCTCGGCGAGGTCCCCCAGTACGCCAAGGTCGAGAAGGTCTACGAGCGCAGCGAGGGCATCCCGCTGTTCGTGGAGGCCATGCTGGAGGGCGAGGACTGCGCGTTCCCCGAGTCCATGCAGGACCTCATCCTCAACTCCGTCGAACGGCTGCCCGAGGAGACCCAGCGCCTGCTGCGCGTCGCCGCCGCCGGCGGCATTCGGGTCAGCCACAAGCTGCTGGCCGCCGTGAGCGGCCTGTCCGACGTCGAGCTGGAGGCCGCGCTGCGCCCGGCCATCGCGGGCAACGTCCTGCAGATCGCCGACAACCGCGCCTACGTCTTCAGGCACTCGCTCATCCGCGAGGCCGTGCACGACGAGCTGCTGCCCGGCGAGCACCAGCGGCTGCACGCCAGGTTCGCCGAAGAGATCTCCAAGGACCGCGGGCTGGTCCCGCCGGGGCGCGCCGCCGTCGAGCTGGCACACCACTGGTACGGCGCCCGCAACGACACCTGGGCGCTGATCTCCGCCTGGGAGGCGGCCCAGAAGTCGTTCAAGGCGTTCGCGTACACCGAGGCCGTCCCGCTGCTCGAACGCGTCCTCATGCTGTGGGAGCGCGTGCCCGACGCGGCCGAGCTCATCGACGCCGACCACACCGCCGTCCTCGAACGGGCCTCGGAGGCCGCGAACGCCGGCGGCGAGGCCGACAAGGGCGCCAAGTTCGTCAAGGCCGCGCTGTCGGAGCTGGACGAGGCCCAGGAGCCCGGCCGCGTCGCGCAGCTCATCGTGCGGCGGGTGGGGTTCAAGAACTCCAAGGGGCAGCTCGGCGTCATCGAGGACCTCCGGCACGCGCTGCGGCTCGTGCCCGAGAACGGCGCCGACCGCGCCGAAGTGGTCTCGGTGCTGAGCCGCCACCTCATGTTGCGGGGCGAGATCGCCGAGGCGAGCGAGCTGATCGCCGAAGGGCTGCGCCTGGCCAGGGAGCTCGGCGACGGTTGCCTCGAAGCCGACCTGCTGATGAACCTGGCGCTGGGCCACTCCCTCAACGGCGAGAACGAGTCCACGATCACCGTGAACGAGCAGGCGCTGGAGATCGGCACGGCGGCGGGGTCCGCCCGCCTGATCACCAGGGCGGTCGGCAACAACATCGACGCGCTGATCGACATGGGCCGCCACGAGGAGGCGCTGCGCCTGGCCGAGCACGGCTGGGAGCTCGCCAAGAAGTACGGCAGGCTGCGCGGCAGCGGGCTGTTCATCAAGAACAACTGGGCCGAGGCGCTGGAGGTGATCGGCCGCTGGGACGAGGCCATCGAGATCATCGAAGGCGCGCTCAGCCACGGCCCCGTCCTGCGCCACCGGTACGCGCTCCTGCGCGTCCGCGCCGACATCGCCCTGGCCAGGGGCGAGTTGCAACTGGTCGAGGGCATCCTGTCAGAGGTCGGCGTGCTGAAGGACCGGCCCGAGGAGTTCGTCCAGGACATCATCAACAACGCCCGCCTGCACATCGGCTGGCACCTGACGAAGGGCGAGCCGGGGGCCGCGCTCAGCGTGGCCGAGCGCGTGCTCTCGCACCACAAGCAGTCCAGCAAGGCCATGCTCAGCTGGCGGCTGCTCTCGCTGCTCCGCACGGTCTGCGACGCCGCCGAGGCCACCGAGCCCGAACGGGCCGCCGCGGTGCGCGAGCTGGCCGCGGAGGTGGCGGCCGAGCTGTCGGTCATCGGGCCGGTCGTGGAGGCGTACCGGCTGTCCTACACCGGCGACTTCGACGCCGCCGCGGCGGCCTGGGAGCGGCTCAACCGCCCGCACAACCAGGCCAAGGCCCTGCTGCGGGCGGCCACCGCGGCCGCGCGCGGGGGCGACCGCGAGGGGGCGGCGGCCCGGCTGAAGGTGGCGCACCCGCTGGCCCAGGCCTTGCGCGCGACGCCGCTGATCGAGGAGATCGAGATGCTGTCGCGCCGGGTGGGCGGGGTTCAGCCCGCCCAGGAGCCCTCCGAGCTGCTGACGCCGCGCGAGCTGGAGGTGCTGCGGCTGGTGACCCAGGGCAGGACCAACCGGGACATCGCGACCGAGCTGTTCATCTCGGCGAAGACGGTGAGCGTGCACGTGTCCAACATCCTGGCCAAGCTCGGCGTCACCACCCGCGGCGAGGCCGCCGCCGCGGCCCACCGCCTCTCACTACTGTCCCCCTGATCCGATAAGCGCTTCCGCCAGGAGGACGACGCCGAAGATCGCGAACGCCGCCGCGGCGCCGTACCGGATGACCTTCTCCGGCAGGTGCTTGCCCAGCAGCCGTCCCACCAGGATCGCCAGCGCGTCCGCCGCCACCATGCCGACGGTCGAGCCGATCCAGGTGCCGAGCCAGCCGTGCTGCGTGGCCAGCGTGATGGTGGCCAGCATCGTCTTGTCGCCCAGCTCGCTCAGGAAGAACGCCACGGTCACCGCGATCAGGGCGTTCCTGGTGGTGCGCTGGGCCTTCTTCGACTCGTCCTCGGTCAGCTCGTCCCCGCGCAGCGTCCACGCGGCGAACCCGAGGAAGGCCAGCCCCGCCACCACCGAGATGGCCGTCGTCGGCAGCGCGTCACCGATCAACCCGCCCAGGGCCACGCTGACCAGGTGCACGAGGGTCGTGGCGATCGTGATGCCCGCGAGCACGGGCCAGATCTTGAAACGGGTCGCGAACGTCATCGCCATGAGTTGGCTCTTGTCGCCGAGCTCGGCCACGAAGATGACGGCGAGACTGATCCAGAACGCTTCCAACGGTCCCCTTCCGCGCGACCGAGCCGGAAGCGGCGACCCGGGGAGATTCGGGCACGACTTCGGCCCGGCAGCATCTCATTGCACAACTGCCAGGCCGAAGGTCTCGTCCGCCCGTATGAGGCCCGTGTGACCGGGCGCGATGAAGCGCCAGTGTGTCGATCACACGATTGGGACTACTCCCCTTCGGAAATTCCAACCAACCATAACAGCCCGCGAACGGGACCTATTCCCCGAGGTCCGAGCACGGGCTTCTCCCGTCCCAGCGTCCCGGGCGGGACCTATTCCCGAGGCCCGAGCACAGGCCCGTCGACCAGCGCGACCCCGAGCTTCCCCCGGATCCCTATTCCCCGAGCTCGCAGCCGACCAGCACGGGCTCGTTGACCAGCGTGACCCCGAACTTCTCCCGCACCCCGTCCCGGACCTCCCTGGCCAGCGCGAGCAGGTCGCCGGTGGTGGCGACCCCGTCGGGGTTGGTCAGCGCGAGCGTGTGCTTGGTGGAGATGCGTACGGGCCCGCGCGCGTACCCCTTCGGGTAGCCCGCCTGCTCGATCAGCCACGCGGCGGGCACCTTGACCGACCCGCCGGGCAGCTCCCAGCGCGGATGCCCCGGGGCGCGGGAGGCCAGCTCCGCGGCCTCCTCGGGCGTGAGGATCGGGTTGGTGAAGAACGAGCCGGCGCTGCGGGTGTCGGGATCGTCC
Organism: Nonomuraea sp. NPDC051941; assembly: GCF_044593615.1. Taxonomy (NCBI): domain Bacteria; kingdom Bacillati; phylum Actinomycetota; class Actinomycetes; order Streptosporangiales; family Streptosporangiaceae; genus Nonomuraea; species Nonomuraea sp. NPDC051941. The sequence continues at coordinate 88,776 of NZ_JBIUCF010000055.1, read as the reverse complement.
GGGTCGAGCACCATGCCCTTGCCGCGCCGCAGCGCCAGCACGGCCTCACGGGCCTGCGCGAGCGGCACCCTCCCGCCGGGCTCCGCATCCAGCCTGCGGGCCAGCTCCTCGTACGCCAGCGGGCCGGACATTTCCGAAATATCCAGCGCGTACGTCACCGCGAGCACCACATGCCGTGCCAGGTCGCGCTTGAAGGCGCTGTCACGGTAGGAGAACCCGCACTGCCGCGCCTCCAGATCCACCACCTGCCTGGTGCGGCGGTCGTAGGCACGCACGCACCAGACGGTCTGGGCCACCTCCTGCCCGTACGCGCCGACGTTCTGGATGGGCGTCGAGCCGACCAGCCCTGGGATGCCCGACATGCACTCGATGCCCGACCAGCCCTCGGCCACGGCGCGGGCGACCAGCGGGTCCCAGTCCTCCCCCGCCTCGACCGTGACCAGCACCTGCTCGCCGTCGCGCGAGACGGTCACGCCCCGGGTCGAGACCTTGATGACCAGCCCGTCGAAGCCCTCGTCGGCCACCACGACGTTGCTGCCCCCGCCGAGCACCAGCGTGGGCTGCCCCTTCATGTCCGCCTCGGCCACCAGGGACACGAGGTGCTCCGCCGTGGTCGCTTCGGCGAAGTCGCGGGCGGGGCCGCCTAGGCGCAGCGTGGTATACGGCGCGAGCATCTCCATGGGCCAATAGCTTATGAGGTGCCCAGTATGCGCAGCACGCGGTCGAAGTTCCGGCGGGACTCCCGTGCGTCGTAGTCGGGGTCCACGTCGTGCGGTCCCAGCCGCACGGCGGGCAGCGGCTCCTCGGGCACGACCAGCTCTCTGTGACCTTGCCGGAGAGGCTCTCGCTGGTGGGACTCCTGCTGGTTGGTCCGTTGCTGGAGTGCGAGGGAGAGCGCCAGGTCGGCGTTCCTGCCGTAGCCGGCGTCCTCGGGCAGGGCTCCGAGCGCCGGGGCCCGGCGTACCGCCATGAGCTCCCCCGTCAGCGCCCGCACCCTCCTGGGCCCGGCCGTGCCCGGCCCCGGCTCCACCACGCGGACCGGCTCCGGCTCCCCGTCCGGGAAGTCCACGCCTCTCCACCCGGCCGCCACGGCGCCACCCGCGACGGCCGCGACCAGCGGGGTCAGCGCGTCGCCGCAGAGCTCGACATTCGTGTCCATGAGCACGTGCACGTCCGCCTCGTCGAGCCGCAGCAGCTTGGCGCGGCATTCGCCCCAGGTGGCCGTACCCCCTCGCCAGTGCGGCTCCTCGGCCACGTGCCACACGGCGATCCGGTCCGGATACCGGTCGGCCAGCTCGTCCAGCACCTCACCGGCGCCGTCGACGTCGCCGAGGTCGAAGGCGAGCACGCGCGCGTTCGTGTGCTCGACGATCGATCCCACGCTCTTCCTGACGTCCTCCGGCCAGCCGTCGACCAGCAGGCTCACGGTGACGGTGACGTCCTTGGTCTCCGTACGCTGGCGTTCCAGCTTGACGCCCAGCTCGTCGAGGCGGTTGGTGGCCAGCGAGCTGTCCCAGACGCGCTGAGCGTGGAGCATGGTGTCATCCGTGTCGCCCCGCTGCCCGGGAGCGCCGGAAAAGCCCAACTCGGCAGCGGGATCAAGCCGAGCATGCGCCCCGTTGCCCGCTCCTGCCCCGCTCGCCTTGGCCTTCGCACCGGCATTTCCCGTTTCGGTCGCCTTGGCCTTCGTGTCGGCCGTACCGGCCGCCTTGGCTTCCGAACCGGCCGCACCGGCCTCGGTCACCTTGGCCTTCGCGCCAGGCGTACCGGCTTCGGTCGCCCTGGCCCTTGCACCGACGGTCCCGGTTTCGGTGCCGCCCGCGGTGTCGCGTCCGGTGCCGGAGCTGCCCGCCACCTTCTCGACCCGCGCCGGCCGAAGGTGGGCGGGCGGCTTGGCATCGGTCACAGCGGAAACGGGGATCGATCGAACTGTGGGCCAAACTCGTCGCGCGGCTTCGTTCATAGACGTCACGCGTACCCGAGACCCGCCCGAAATATCACCCGGCCGACCGCCACGTCAGGACAGCTGGACCACCGCGCGGGCCTTGGACAGCACCTTCTGATCGCCCGACCTGGCGGTGAGCCCGATGACCACCCGCTTGTCCTCCAGCTTCTCCTCCACCACGCCGCTGACCGAGACCGTCGCCCCCTGATCGTCGTCGGGAACGACCACCATCGACGAGAACCGCACCCCGAAGTCCACCACCGCCCCGGGATCCCCGGCCCAGTCCGTGACGAACCGCCCGGCCTGCGCCATCGTGTACATCCCATGCGCGATCACGTCGGGCAGCCCCACCATCTTGGCGAACCGCTCGTTCCAGTGGATCTGGTTGAAGTCCCCGGAAGCCCCGGCGTACATCACCAGGTTGAGCCGGCGCACGTTGTAATCGGCGGCCGGGATCTCCTGACCGACCTCGACCTCGTCGTACTTCACCGTGGCGGTCATCTCAACCGGCCCCTCCGCGCTCGACGATCGTGTTGTAGGTGACGCAGACCGGTTCGCCGTCGACGGTCGTCACTTCGCTCCTGACCGTCAACAGCTCGTTCCGCCCGGCCGTGCGGATGTCGGTGATCGTCGCGGTCGTGACGAGCTGGTCGCCGGCGCAGACCTGCCGGACGTACTCGAAGCGCTGCTCGCCGTGGACGACCATGGCGAGGTTCAGCCCGAGGTCGGGATCGACGAGCGCCTCGCCCCCACTCTGCAGGCTGAACACGATGGGGAACGTGGGCGGCGCGATCACATCGGGATATCCGGCGGCCTGGGCTGCCTCTTTGTCCCGGTAGAGCGGGTTGTTGTCACCGATCGCGGCGGCGAACTCTCTGATCTTCACCCGGCTGACCTCGTACGGCGCGCTGGGCGAATAGGTCCTGCCCACGAAGTCTCGGTTCAAGGCCATCAGTGCTCCCTCGCATGTCACCAACCGAGCGCTGCTGAGGCCGACGGTAACAGAACAAGGTTCGGCTGTCGCCGGTGATTATCTTGATTTTGCCGCGCGAACTTTCCCGGCGCCCGGCCCTTCCAAAACTCCCGCCATAACCACCGCCTTCTCTCGGCACGACGGCCAGTGCACACGCCGCCCACCCGTCACTGCACCCACCGACCCACACCCGGCCGACCACATCACTGCGCATCGCCCCACACGCAGCCGACCACAGTCACAGCGCCTGCCGACCCTCTCGGGACCGGCCACCGTCACAACGCCCACCGCCCCCACAGGGCCAGCCGTCGTCACGATGCCACCGCCCCGTCCCCAGGAGGCCAACCACCGTCACGGCACCCGCCACAGCGCCCACTGACTCGCATGCGGCCGACCACCATCAGGGCGCCCATCAACCCCTCAGGACCGGCCACCGTCACTTACCGCCCCCTCCCAGGAGGCCGACCAGTCACGGTCACGACGCCCGCAGACCGCCAAGGGGCCGGTCACCCGTCACGGTGCCCGCTTGTCCCCGTCTGGGTGGCGACCGGAGCCCCGGCGGCGGCGCGCCGAACCGGGACCAACGCCGACCCCAAACATCCCAGACACCCACCCCAAACACCCCAGGCGCCCACTCCGAACACCCCAAGGCGCCCACCCCACCGCCCCAAGGCGCCGACGGCCAGCCGCCATCCGCCGGCCGTCCATCAGCGGCCAGAGGGGGCCCTGGGGTCCGTGTGGAGTCGCTGAAACCCTGTGCAGACGCGACAAACCGGCGCCCTGTGGTAGGACGCCGGTTGTGCGATATGACGAAATGTGGGGCAGAAGCCCTGCCCGGAGACCTAGCGGGTCTCGCGGTGCGCGCGGTGGCAGCGGCAGTTGGGGCAGTACTTCTTCAGCTCAAGCCGATCCGGGTCGTTGCGCCGGTTCTTCCGCGTGATGTAGTTGCGGTGCTTGCACTCCTGGCAGGCCAGCGTGATCTTCGGCCTAACGTCGGTGGCAGCCACTTGGGAGTGCCTTTCTACGTTCGGGACATGGACACGCCCGTACCCAGGCCTGGTGACCTGGGAGTGGGCAGTAGCGGAGGCCGGACTTGAACCGGCGACACAACGATTATGAGCCGTTTGCTCTGCCTGACTGAGCTACTCCGCCTTTGGGCCGGTAACGACCCCGGCCCCGTAGAGGATACCCGACGCAGCGAGCACATTCGTAACTCGCCCGATCGGGTGGGGTGCTCCCAGTATGCCTCAGGAACCCCCGACAACCGAAATCCATTACCAATCGGCGATGCTCGCCCCCGAACAGCCGACTCCACCTGAAGATCAAGCAGTGGAGGAGGCAAGCGTAGCAGCGACCGGCGCGACGCGCACAACCCCTGAGAGCCCTTGGATCTCGCCGTGGCGCACCTGATCCTGCCCGTCCCCGTACAGCCGTAAGAGCCGTACCTTTTGGGCATGAGCTTCGTGGGCACTCCCCGGCCGCGTCCGCGCTGGCACCACGCGCACACGGATCTGGAGGACTTCGCGATCGTGAGCTACCGGGTGGACGCCGAAGCACTCGCCCGGCACCTGCCCGAGGGCTTCGGGCCCATGGAGGCGAGCTTCGGGGACGGACCCGGCGCCCTGGTCTCCGCCGTCGCCTTCCGCGACCGGGACTTCCACTTCCGGTTCCTGCCGCAGGCGTCGATCAACTGCGGGCAGATCAACTACCGGGCCTACGTCACGGCGTACGGCAAGGCGGGCGTCTGGTTCTTCGGCACCCGCCTGGACCACCCCGTCGTGGCGATCCCGCAGCACCTGTGGGGCATGCCGTGGCGCCGCGACCGCATCCGCATCGAGGCCGACTGGCTGGGCACCCCGGCCCGCTGGCGCCTGGAGTTCGACGACGGCCGGTGCGAGGCGGTCGAGCTCCCGCAAGCTCCGGCGCTGCTGGACGGCTTCACGGACGATTCGGACTGGCTGGAGCAACTCACCCATCCGACCCAGGGCTGGTACCGGCGCAGAGACGGCAGGGTGGGCGCCTACAGCATCTGGCACCCGGTCATGCGGCCCCGGCACCTGGAGGCCACCTTCGCCAGGTTTCCCTTCTTCGAGCGTCTGGGGCTGATCGCGCCCGACACGCCCCCGCACTCGGTCCTGGCGCAGGCCCGGATCCCCTTCGACATCCACACCCCACCGCACCGCTTCCACCCGCACGGGTGACCACGCCGCTCGGCCGCGACCGGTACGCGCAGGGTGGCGTGGCGGCGCAGGGCAAGCACACCCCTGTGAAGCGGCCTGGCGGCGCGGGGCAAGCGTGGCGGCGCGGCGGGCCGGTGATTTGGGGTGAGTGGAGGAGGTTGGGTGGCGTGGGAGGGGTGGTGGTTAAGGGTGGGGGTGGATGTGCTGGGATGGGAAATGCGAAACGCCCGGCCCCGCGATCTTGCGGGTCGGGCGTTGTGGGTGTTCAGAGCAAGAGCCCCCAAACGGAATCGAACCGTTGACCTTCTCCTTACCATGGAGACGCTCTGCCGACTGAGCTATAGGGGCCTGTCCGGCGCTGCGGACAGGTGTAACCATACACGGCAGTCAGCGATGATGCGAACTCGTTCGGGCCTCCGCGCGCTCTTCCGTCCGCCGCCGCGCCGGCAGTTCGATGACCTCGCACAGGTCGGCCAGGTCGACGTGTCTGGCCACTTCCGCCACAGAGGTGCAGTCGGCGACCACCCACCCGTGCCGGCGCACCCGCAGCAGTTGCCGCCCGCCGTGCACCACGCCTACGACCTCGTAGCCGTCGAGGCCGACCCATCGCCTGTCCATAGCGGCACACAGTAGCCGCCGGGTCTCTCAATTTTCGCCATGCCACACGCGTTACAGGCCATACCGAATCAGTTCAGAGCCGGTAGAAACCCAAGAAATCCTTCCGACGGGCGATGTCGTCCACGCGCACCACCGCACCGGTCTCGGGCGCGTTCATCATCTTCCCGTTGCCGAGATAGATGCCCACATGGTGGGTTTTGATGGCTTTTTTCGTGATGCTTCCGAAGAAGACCAGGTCCCCCGGCATGGCCACCAGAACCCGCCGCATCCGCCGTACGTGATCGTTGGTGTTCCCCGGCCCCAGCACGTCAGACCCGCTGGCCAGCGCGTACACCCATCGCGCGAACCCCGAGCAGTCGAGCCCGCGCGTCCGGGCGGCCGGGCAGGGCCGGATCTTTCCCTGGTATCCCTTGCAGGTCCCCTTCGAGGGGCCGGGCTCCTCGGCGTGACCGCCTCCCCACGAGTAGACGATCCTGCGCTGCTCGATCTCGTACGCGATCCGCACGACGTTCTCCGGCACGTACAGCCCGAGTGGCACGGAGGCCGTGGCGACGAGCAGGACCAGCGCCGCCGCCCCTGCTGCCAGCCGCCACCGCCTCATACCGTCCCGCCCCCGACAAGCTCCATGGCCCTTAGGAGTCATCCTGCCTCACGGGGATCTGCGCCGCTCAGCGGCTCCCAGGCAGGCGTCAGCGGGCCTTGAGGGTCAGTTTCACAGAGCCCACGGTGACGTACAGCCCGACCGTGCCCTTCGACTTCGACGGCTTCGTGGTGATCGTGAACGTCGCCTTCTGGCCCCGCGTCAGCTCCCCCACCTGGCACAGCACCGCCGTGCCGCTGAACTTGCACCCGGGCGCCTTCACCACGCGCTGCCCGCCGAACGCCCGCCCCGACACCTTGACGTCCTTGACGGGGTGCGGGCCGGTGTTCGAGACGGTGACCGTGTACGTCTTCCGGTTCCGGGCCGCGCCCGAGACCGTCACCTCGGCCGGCGGGTTGGCCAGCTCCTTGAGCTGGGACTCGGAGCCGTTGAACGAGTTCTGCCCACCGGCCAGCGTGCCCTTCTCCGCCGACTGCCAGAACGTGTGCCTCTTCCAGCCCTTCGGCAGCTCACCGGGATCGCCGCCCCAGCGGGCGAGCCAGAGCGGGTTCGACTTGAACTTGTCGGAGTTCCCCGTGCAGGTCTGCCACCAGCTCGTGGTGGTGTAGATGATCGCGCGGCGGCCGGTGGCCTCGTGGTACTTCTTCGTGAAGTCCTTGATCCACGTGACCATGTCCTCGGCGGACAGGCCGTAGCAGTTGTTCTTACCGTTCTTGTCCTTGTACGGGTTGTCCTCGATATCGAGCACTCCGGGCAGCGTTTGACCGTCGCTGATCCAGTTACCGCCGTTCTGCAGGAAATAGTCGGCCTGGGCCGTCCCGTCGGATTCGTGTGGTTGCGCAAAGTGATATGCGCCCCGGATCAGCCCGGCCCCGGCAGCACCGCCGTACTGGGCGTCGAAACTGGGGTTGCGGTAGTTCGTCCCCTCGGTGGCCTGGACGAACGCGAACTTCGCGCCCCCGGAGGCCACGCTTTCCCAGTCGACCTCGCCCGTCCAGTTACTGACGTCGACGCCGGGAACACCGTCGGCCGCCTCCGCGACTCCACCCATACCTAAGGCAGCAATTGCCGCAATTACCCACAGACTTTTCACGCGGGAGATCATTGCGGACCCTGACACAACCCCGCAAGTCCCGAAATATCAACTGTTTTTGAGGTATCAATCCAATAGACCGTCCCAACTCCCAGGGGCCGCGCCCCCGCCGCCCATTCCGCCCATCGCTCGTCCCCAAGCCGGGCCTCGCCGTGGATCGCATGCCGCACCCGCCCCTCGTACCGGCGCCTGGCCAGCTCCGGCGGCACCGCGCACCAGACCTCGCGCACCTCGACCGAGGCCTCGACCCCAGCCCGCTCGAGTCCGGCGAGCACCAGCGGCCGCGTCGGCGCGAGCCAGGGGCTCTCCAGCACCGCGCCCCGCCCGGCGCTCGCCAGCAGCGTCCACATACTCTCCCCGGCGGCCGCGCCCAGCCGCCTGCTCCATTCCCGCTCGCCGACCCCCGGCGGCCGTTCGAGCACGTCGGCCAGCGTCTCCTTGAGGTCGTCCTTGCTGAAGACCGGCAGGCCGAGCAGCCGCCCCAGCGCCCGCGCGACCGTGGTCTTCCCGGCCCCGGGCAACCCGTTCACCAGCACCACCATCCGGCACACGGTCAGCCATGCTGCCAGCCCCGGCCGGAAATCTTCACAACACCTGGAAAACCGCACCTCAGCGCCCCGAAATCCACCGTCGCAGGCCACCGTCGGAAACGGCGTTTCCGCAGGTAGGAGGCGTTTATGAACGTGACATTCGCGTTTGCCAAACCGGATTGAACCTGCACAAACTTGATTCGATCCTCAATCGCGCCCCCGACCAGGGGTTATTTCGCCATGCCCGGAGAGGCCGACCATGATCCAAACCCGGGGACTGACCCGAGTGTTCAAAGTCAAGAAGGAGCGTGTGGAAGCCGTACGCGGCATCGACCTGGAGGTGGAGGCCGGCCAGCTCGTCGCCTTCCTGGGGCCCAACGGCGCGGGCAAGTCCACCACCCTGCGCATGCTCACGACCCTCCTGCCGCCCACCTCGGGCACCGCCATGGTGGCGGGCCACGATGTGGCCAAGGACCCGGCGGGCGTGCGCGCCCGCATCGGCTACGTCGGCCAGCGCAACAGCGCGGGCGAGAACTTCCTCGTCCGCGACGAGCTCGTCACCCAGGGCCGCTGCTACGGCCTGGACGCCAGGCAGGCGACCGCCCGCGCCGAGGAGCTGCTCGACCTGCTCGACCTCAGAGCCCTGGCCAAGCGGCGCCCCGGCACGCTCTCGGGCGGCCAGCGCCGCCGCCTGGACATCGCGCTCGGCCTCATCCACCGCCCCGGCCTGCTGTTCCTCGACGAGCCCTCGACCGGCCTCGACCCGAAGAGCCGCGCCGAGGTCTGGCAGCACATCCTCCAGCTGCGGGAGACGTACGGGACGACGCTGTTCCTGACCACCCACTACCTGGAGGAAGCCGACAACATGGCCGAACGTGTGGTGATCATCGACAACGGCCGGATCATCGCGGACGGCACCGCCGAGCAGCTCAAGAACGACCTCGCCGGCGACCACATCACGATCACCACCAGCACGGAGGAGGAGGCGCGCAGGGCCGCGGAGCTCGGTGGCGGCACCGCCGACGGCACCACCGTGCGCCTGCGCGTCCCCAACGCGGCCGCCGCGCTCCCCGACTACCTCAGAACCCTGGACGGCTCCGGCATCAAGGTCACCACCGCCGAGACCATCCGTCCGACGCTCGACGACGTGTTCCTCGCTCTTACCGGGAGAAGCCTCACCGATGACGACATTCTTTCGTGACACCGCCACCGTCTTCTCGCGGGAGTTCAAGCCGGTCGTGCGCGACTCGGTCGGGCTGCTGTTCGAGATGGGGCAGCCGCTGCTGTTCCTGTTCCTGTTCGGGTCGCTGCTGGACGGGGCGGTCGGGTCGTCGTGGCAGTGGTTCGTGCCGGGGATCCTGGTCATGATGTGCCTGACGGGCCCCATGTCCGCCGGCTACACCCTGCTGGTCGAGCTGATCGGCGGCTCGCTGGAGCGCCTGATGGTCACCCCGCTGAACCGCACGGCGATGCTGGTGGGCCGGACGTTGAAGACCATGATCGTGCTGCTGGCCCAGGCCGTCCTGATCATCGTGCTGGCCGTCCCCCTCGGCTTCGAGCTGTATCCGGCGGGCGTCCTGGCGGGCCTGGCGCAGCTGGTGATCTTCGGCGTCGGCCTGGGCTCGCTCTCGTTCGTGCTGGCCATCAAGTCGGCGCCCGGCGGCACGCTCTTCTACATCGTCAGCCAGTCGATCATGTTCCCCCTGCTTCTCCTCTCGGGGATGATGCTCCCCCTGGAGACGGCTCCCGCGTGGCTGCGGACGATCGGGTACGCCAACCCGGTCACGTACATCGTCGAAGGCCAGCGAGCCCTCTTCTCCGGCAACCTGACAAGCCCCTCGATCCTGTACGGAACCGCCGCCGCCTGCGCGATAGCCGCGATCGGCCTGTATCTGGGCAACCGGGCCATGCGCCGGGGTGTCTGAGACCCTTGAGGGATGACTCATCTGACGGTCCCCTGGATCCCCGTACGCCATCGCCTGGACGTGATCCTGTCCCCGGCCCTCCCGCCTGTGGACAAGACCACGTCGGCGTTCGCGTTCGTCTCGGACCAGACCGGCAGAACGCTCATGACGTGCGTGGACGAGGAGGGCCGCGGGTGGGACATCCCCGGCGGCCACCTCGAACCCGGCGAAACGGCCCTCGACGCCGCGGCCAGGGAGCTGTATGAGGAGACCGGCCTGCGCCTGCCGGCCACCGCGCTGTCCGCCTTCGCCTGGCAGCGCATCGAGCTCCTGGACGCGGCCCCGGCCGGCTACCGCTACCCGCCGCTGACGTACATGGTGATGTTCAGGGCCCGTCTCCCGCATCCGGGCCGGCCGACCCGTCCGCCGGCCGGCTCGGAGAGCACCAGGGCGGACTGGCTCCCGCCGTCGGAGATCGCCCGCGTCTGCCCTGATCGCACCTGGTTGCCGCTTCTGGACGGCCTGAGCCCGCACTAGCTACTTGGGCGCCTTCTCGGCGAAGAGATAGCCGCCCACGATCACGAACCCGATCTGGAAGAGCCAGAGCCGCACGTCCGCCACCTCGGGTTTCATCTGGCTCCACGCCTGCTCCGGCAGGAAGCCGGGGCCGAGGATGCTGGCCAGGACGACGGTGATGAGCACGCCTAAGTAGACGCCGATGAACCAGCTGCGATGGCGGACCGCGGTCTTCTCCAGCAGCTGCACCACCGGCGAGTCCGGGGGTGGCGGGGAGAGATCCACCAGTTCGCTCTTCGGTCGGACGTCCTCGGCCCCCTCGGCCCCGGATCGATCTCCGGCGCCAGACGGCTGACTGGCTCCACTCATGTTTCCTCCATCAGCCCAGTCGTCAGGGCTGACTACGGGGAGGTGCGTTGGACCACCTCAGACTGCGATGGGACCCACCTCGGAGAGCGAGCCACGTGTTTATGTCAGATTTCTGCCGCTTCATGCGGGATTTCTGCCACGCTGCCCGATCGCGCGCCCCTGCGGGATAACGCACATCCTAGGGGCCTGTGGGATTCGAGCGCGCCTTTAGCCCACATTTCATGATGCCGTGACGCGTACCATTTGCCAGTATTAACCGCATATGAGGCACAGATCTTTCCGCACCGGTATAACGTTCTTCCTTCGAGGTGTGACAGGACAACACTCGGTACGGATCGGACCCGTTCCTCATGGCAAGCCAGCGTGTATAAAAAGCATGCGCCTATCGATGAGGACCGAGAGCAGCGAGACGTCGGAGCATCCCCGCCCTCTACTCCACGTGCCCCCTTACCCCAAGGGCCAGGTGACATGACCATGACGCGTGAGTCCACCGGCAAGGACCCCAGGCTCGAGCAGGAGAGGAGCAACAACAACAGCAATTTCGTCCGCCTGTCCGTCAATCTGAGCCACGAAACAGCGCAGACGTTCAAGGCACTGGCCGAGCGCAAGGGCCTGTCGTTCACCGAGGCGATCCGCCGCGCCATCACCATCTGGAAATTCGTCGAGGACCAGCTCGCGCAGGGCCACGAGCTGGCCATCGTGGAATCCGACGGAAATCCGCGAAAAATACTGTTCCTCTGATCAGCCATTCACCGGGGGCCCTAAGACGGAAGAGGCTCTCGGGTGAAGCTCGCGCGGTAGGCCGTGGGAGTGAGGCCGACCCGGCTGACCAGGTGTTTGCGGAGGGAGTCCGCGCTGCCGAGGCCGCTCCGCCCGGCCACCTGGTCCATCGGCAGTCCGGTGGTCTCCAGCAGTTCCCTGGCCCGGTCGACGCGCCGGTGCAGCAGCCACTGGAGCGGGCTCAGCCCGGTCTCGGCGTGAAAGCGCCTGGTCAGGGTGCGCACGCTGATCCTGGCGTGGCCGGCCAGGTCGGCCAGGGTGAGCGGGCGGTCGAGGTGTTCGAGCGCCCAGGCCCGGGTGGGGGCGAGCGAGGTGCCGCGTTCGGGAGGCAGCGGGGTCTCGATGAACTGGGCCTGCCCGCCCGGCCGTACGGGGGAGACGACCGCGAGCCGGGCGGCCGTGTTGGCCACCGCCGCCCCGTAGTCGAGCCTGATCAGGTGCAGGCACAGGTCGATGGCGGCCGCGGCGCCCGCCGAGGTGAAGATGCCGCCGTCCTCGACGAACAGGACGTCGGGCCGCACGTCGACCGACGGGAAGCGGGCGGCGAGGTCGCCGGCCAGCCCCCAGTGGGTGGTGGCGCGGCGCCCGTCGAGCAGGCCGGCCTGGGCCAGCACGAACGCGCCCGTGCACAGCGAGGCGATCCGCGCCCCGCCGGCCGCGACCTTCCGCAGGGCGTCGAGGACCTCCGGGGGAGCCGGCTCGCCGCCGCTGCCGACCGCGATCACCGTCTCGGCCTCCTCCAGCGCCTCCAGGCCGTGCGCCACCACCACGTCAGGGCCCCCGACGGTCGGCACGGGGCCGGGCCGCGCCGTACAGACGCGTACGTCGTAGTACGGGACGCTGTTGAACACCATGAGCGGGATCGAGACGTCGAAGCCCAGCACGGGAGGGACGATCACTGCGGCGAGGCGGTGCATGGCCAGATCCTCCGGATAGTTGGCATTCCGGCCACTATGCTACGAGGCCGCAGGTCGGCACCGTTGTCATCATGAAATTTCACGTGATCGTGGGTCGCGGGGCCACCGCGTCGAAGACCGCTCTGCTGCTGGCCGAGGACGGCGAGCGGGTACGGATGCTCAGCCGCACGGGCGGCGGGCCCGACCACCGGCTCGTCGAGAGGGTCGCCGCGGACGCGACCGACACCGACCGGCTCACCGAGCTGGCCGAAGGGGCGGACACGCTGTTCACCACCGCCGTGCCGCCCTACCACACCTGGCCCGAGCAGTTGCCGATCCTGTCGGCGGCGCTGCTGACCGCGGTGCGGCGGACGGGGGCCGCGTACGTCATGCTCGGCAACATCTACGGTTACGGCCCGGTGGACGGGCCGATCACGCCGCACTTCCCGCTGGCGGCGACCGGGCCCAAGGGGCGGGCCAGGGCGCGGGCGTGGGAGGAGGCCGCCGCCTCGGGGGTGAAGGTCACCGAGGTGCGGGCCGGCCAGTTCTACGGCGCCGGCGCCTTCTCGGTGTTCAGCCTCCTGGTGCAGCGGCCCGTGCTGGAAGGCCGGCTCGTCCTGGTGCCGCAGGAACTCGACGTTCCGCACAGTTACTCGGCGATCGACGACACCGCGCGCACGCTGGTCGCCGCGAGCCGGGAGGAGCAGGCGTACGGCAGGGCCTGGCACGTGCCCACCGCGACCCTGTCGGTGCGGGAACTGGCCCGGCGGCTCGCGGAGCTCTCGGGAGCGCCCGCGCCGCGGCTGGAGGAGATGACGGAACGGGACCTGACCCTGCTCGGGATCACCGATCCGTTGTGGGGGGAGATGCACGAAGTGCTCACCAAGCCGGGCCACCCGCTCGTCCTCGACTTCTCCGAGACCGAGAAGATCCTCGGCGTCGGCGCCACCCCGGTCGATGATGTGCTCCGGCAACTGATCTAGCGTCGCGAGACCGCCGGCTCGTTGAGGCGGTTGCTGAAGCGGGCGAGCATGGCGGTCTGGGACGTCTCGGGGAACAACCGGGCGATCAGCGGTGGGACGCGCCAGTTCGCGGGGTTGCGCCTGGCCAGCCGGGAGACCAGGGAGATGTACGGGTAGCGGAGCTTCTCGTAGGCGCGTAGCCGTACCGCCGGGTCGTCGCCGCCCTTGGCGAGCTCGCGCCCGAGCACCCACGCGTCCTCGAGGGTCTGGTTGGCGCCCTGTCCCAGGGTGGGCGGCATGATGTGGGCCGCGTCGCCGACCAGGGTGATCCGCCCCTTCCCCCACGCCGGGCGCACCTTGGTCCAGTGGTGGCCGAAGAACTCGAGGCCGTCCTCGGTCGCGCCGGCCAGCACCTCGGGGACGGGCGACGCCCAGTGCCCGAACCGCCGCCTCAGCTCGGCCAGCGGCGACGCCGGCCGCGGATCGGCGGGCGACCAGCGCACGTCGAACCACCACTGCAGCAGGCCCTCACCGGCGGGCATGAGCCCGCACGCGCCCTCGCGCCCCGAGATGATGAGGTGCCGGTGCGTGCCGGCGAGATCGATGTCGATCCGGCTGAGCCCCTGCCAGGTGCCGAAGGTCGCCGGCCGTACGGCGCCGTCGCCCCACAGGCAGCGCCGTACGACCGAGTGGTGGCCGTCGGCTCCGATGAGCAGGTCTCCCCTGTCCGTGGAGCCGTCACTGAAGGTCGCCGTGACCTGGCCGTCGTCCTGGGTCACGCCCCGGCAGGCCAGGCCGTGGCGGACGAGGTCGCCGGGCAGCCCGCCGGCCAGGCGTTCCAGCAGGTGGCGACGGGGGATCGCCCTGGTCTCGAAGCCGAAGCGGCCGGCCGCGTGGGCGATGTCCATGCTGGTACGCAGCCGGCCGGCGGCGGTCAGCGCGTCGATCCGGTCGATGCGGGCGCCGACGCCGTCGAGGCCGATGCCGAGATCGTTCAGCACGGCGGTGCCGTTGCTCCAGATCAGCACCGCCTTGCCGCCCGTCCGCCGGGCCGGAGCCTGCTCGTAGACCCGCACCCGGTGACCGGCGGCCAGCAGCTCGCGCGCGACGGCCAGGCCGCCCACCCCGGCGCCAATGACGAGAACATCCATGTCTCCTCCAAAGCGGAGTATCTTCGATATGAAGATACGCCGGGATGGAGTAGGTTAGGAAAGTGGCCCACGAACATCCAGACGACGTCTTCCGCGAGTTCCTGGTCGCGGTCCTCCTGCACAACGAGGCGGTCGCCGACCGGCTCGGCCTGCAACCCGTCGACGTCGCGGCCGCCATCCTGCTGGAGACGCGCGGACCGCTCGCCGTGGGGGCGATCTCCGAGGAGCTGGGGCTGCCGTCCGCCTCGACGACCCGGCTGATCGACAGGCTGGAGAAGGCGGGCTACGTACGGCGGGTGCGTGGCGAACGCGATCGGCGCACGGTCACCGTGGAGCTGGTCGAGGGCGGCCTGGACGACTACAACGCCGCCTGCGAGGCGTCCAGGCGGCACCTGGCGGCGATCAGCGCGCACTACGAGCCGGAGCAGGCGATGGTGATGCTGGACATGTTCAGCCGCGTCACCGAGGCCTACCGATGCGCCACCAGGGAGGTACGGGGGTGAACCCCGCGGAGCTCGCTCACGACGCGCCGAGCCGGACCTCCGCCACCGGTCGCCAGTCCCATGCCGTCTCCGGGCCGTCCTGGTTGACGACATGGATGCTGCGGATCGTCACCTCGCGCTCCGGAAGGCGTTCCCCGAGCGCGTCGATGATGGGCGCCGCCGGGCCGTCCGCGCTGCTGTAGGCCACGGTGACGTGCGGCAGCCACGTGTCATGGGCGAGCACGCCGTCACGGCCCGTGGCCGCCCGGGTGGCGAACCGCGCCGCTTCCAGCAGGGGCCGCAGCCGCTCGGCCGGCCGCGCCTCCAGCACGACCGCCTCGGGGTGGTAGAGCACCCGCCCCAGCGTCACCGTGATCGGCGCGACCCGCGCGAGCTGGCCCGCCGCCTCCGCGGCCATCACGGTCACCTGACGCTCGGTGATCTCGTGCGAGTATCCGGCGACGAACGTGGTGAGGTGGATGAACCGCCGCGGCACCAGATCGAGCCCCGCCAGGCCGGCCAGCCGGTCGTGCGCCTCCTCGACGATGGCCCGCGCCTGCGGGTCCTCCCCCAGCAGAACGTGCCAGTAGAGCCGGCCCTGCCCCGGCGGCAGCATGAGCGATCGGCGCTTCTCCCAGCGATTCGCCATGCGCGTCGGAAGCGGGCTCACGCGTCCTCCTCGGTGGGCGCGGGCAGCTGGTCTGCTCACGCAGCGTGGTCACGATATCCGACTCGGTGAGCCGCGGTCACGAGGGGAATTGCGGGACAGCCGCACGTAGGCCCGGTCGTCGAAACTCTCGGCGCCGGCCGCGACCGCCTTGGTGGCCGCGTGTTCCATGATGCGCAGCCGATCGGCCCGTAACGAGGCCCGGAGCTCCGCTTCGGCTCCCGCGAGGGTCTGCGCCGGACCGAGGTAGCCGTCCGACGCCAGCACCACCTCGTCCACGTCCTCCACCAGCACGAACGTCTCCACGAACCGCTCCGGGACCGGCCGCCCGTCCAGCACGCCGTACCCGAAAGGACCGGCCTCATCCCGGTTGGCCAGCACGGCCTGGCGCTCCAGCACCGGCCGGATCAGCGCCCGCCCCGGATCGGTGGCCGCCAGGTCCTCCGGGCGTTCTCCCTGCAACAGCAGGCAGTGCAGGTAAGCGGCCCGGGCGCCGGCCAGCACCGTGTCGATCAGCTTCCCGCCGGGGTGACGACGCCACCCGCCGTCGCGGTGGCCCAGGGCGACGTGGACGTCGCCCACGCGCCAGACCAGCCGCCGCCCCGGCCACACCACCGCCGCGACGGCGGCCGGCGCGAGAAGGTCGTCGTCGGCGACGGACCACTTGCGGCGCAGCTCCATGAGCTCCGCCGAGACGGCCGCAACCGCCTCCGCCACGGTGGCGTCGTCCGGCAGGGTGACGAGGGTCTGCGCGACGCGATCGGCGGCCAGGGCCCCGCCGCTCGCCCCGCCGTAGTCGCGGCCGGACTTGTCGGTGACGCCGTCGATCACCGCCGCGCAGCGGACGCCGCCGCCGTCCTCGAGGACGACCACCCGGTCCTCGCCGGGTCCCGCGCCTTTGGCGCGCACCGAGCGCTCGGCCACCCGCCAGCCCGCCACGTGAGCCGCCGCCGGCTCAGGTCGTCCGGAGCAGCGAGACGAGATCGTCCCACCGGGCCATGAGCAGGCCCAGTACGGCACCGAAGACACCGACGATCGCGACGATGGCCGGATCGAAGGAGCCGTTCACCAAGGAAGCGGCCAGCCCGAGCAGCGCCACCGCGATGAGGATGCCGTTGCGGGCCACGTGCGCCATGCTCAGGGGCGTCCGGGAGGCGCCGAAGCAGCGGCAGGGAACGGCGGCGCCCCTCCGTACCACCATGATGACGGCGACGGTGAGGCAGCCGAGCAGCCCGGCCGCGAGCACGAACGACGCCGATCCGGCCCAGCGAAGGGGGACCGCGGCCAGCACGATGACACCGGCCTCGGCCACCGCCGTCGCCGTCGCGGCCGCCGGCGCCCTGGCGTTGTCGATCACCGCCATCGCCTTGATCGACTGGACGAACTCGTTCCAGGCCCGGCGGCTGGAGACCTTGCTCGCCAGCGCGAGGACGAACACCGTGAGCAGCAGCAGTCTGCTCGCCACATCGACGTACTGCATAGACCGCAACCTGCCATGCCCGCGCAAATCCGGCAAGAGCGCCACTGCGTTAGTCTTCGAAGATCCACGAGCAAGGGGTGGACCGTCGTGCTGATCCGGTTACTCGGCCCGGTGGAGGTGGAGCGGTCGGGGCAGACCCGGCCCGTACGTCCTCCACAGGTCGCGCTCGCCGTCGCCGCGCTCGCTTGGGAGGTCGGCCGGGTCGTGCCGGTGGACACGCTCCTCGCCCGGGTCTGGGGCGATCAGGTCCCGCCCGGCGCGCGGCGCACCCTGTACACGATCATCACCCGCATCCGGCGCGACGTGCTCGCGGATGAGGGCGCCGTCGTCCGCCGGCTCGGGGGTTACCTGCTCGACGTGGACGAGTCCGCGGTGGACGTGCCGCGCTTCCGGGGCCTGGCCGACCAGGCGATGGCCGTACCGGACCCGGTGCCGCCGCTGGGCGCGGCGCTGGCGCTGTGGCGTGGCGATCCGCTGACCGGGTTGCCCGGCGAATGGGCCGAACGGGCCCGCCATCGCCTGCGCGACGAGCGCAGGGAGCTCCTGCTGCGCTGGGCACGGGTGGTCACCGGCCGGGACGCCGCGGCCGCGGTGGCGGCGCTGTCGCCGCTGGCCGAGGAGTACCCGCTGGACGAGCTGGTGGCCGCCGCGCTGATCGAGGCGCTGCACGCGTGGGGGCGGACCGCCGAGGCGCTGGCCCACTTCGCCCAGGTACGCCGGACGCTCGCCGAGGAGCTGGGCGTCGAACCGGGTACGCCGCTGCGGAGCGTCCACCGGAAGCTGCTGCGCTCCGGCGACACGACCGAGGCCGCGCGGCCGGTCCCGGCACAGCTGCCGGTCGGCCTGCGGCACTTCGTCGGCCGGTCGGCCGAGCTGGACCGGCTGGCCGCGATCGGCGAACAGCAGGCCGCCGCGGCGGTCTGCGCGATCTCCGGGCCGCCCGGGGTGGGCAAGTCGTCGCTCGCCCTGCGCTGGGCCCACCTGCACCGCAACCGCTTTCCCGACGGGCAGCTGTACGCCGATCTCAGCACGATCGACCCGGCCGACGGAGCTGTGGTCCTGCCCCGGTTCCTGGGCGCGCTCGGGGTCACGGAGGCGCAGGTGCCGTCGGGCGTGGAGGCGCAGATCGGGCTCTACCGCAGCATGCTGGACTGCCGCCGGGTCCTGGTCGTGCTCGACGACGCCCGCAGCGCCACCCAGGTCCGCCCGCTGCTGGCCACCGCGCCGGGGTGCCTGACGCTGGTGACCGGCCGCTCCGAGCTGTCCGGGCTCGCGGTCACGGCGGGGGCGCACCTGGTCGGCCTGGACGTCCTGCCCGGCGACGACGCGCACGACCTCCTGGTGGCGTGGCTGGGCGAGGCCCGGCCGGCGGCCGAGCCGGAGGCCACCGCGAACATCATCCGCCGGTGCGGCCGGCTGCCGCTGGCGCTGGCGATCGTCGCGGCGCAGCTGGCGCAGCGCACCGATCTGCCGCTGGCCGAGGCCGCCGCGGACCTCGAGCGGGCCGACGCCGATCTGGAACCGTTCGCGCACAGCGACCCCGCGATCGACCTGCGCCACGTGTTCGGGCGCTCGTACCGGGACCTGCCCGTGCCGGCGGCCCGGCTGTTCCGGCGGCTCGGGCAGCACCCGGGGCCGCACCTGCCGCTGTCGGCGGCGGCGAGCCTGGCCGCCCTGCCGGTGGGGCGCACGCGGGAGCTGGCCGCGCACCTCGACCGCGCCAACCTGGCCGAGATCCGCGCGCCCGGCCGGCTGCGCCTGCACGACCTGCTGCGCGTGTACGCGTCGGAGCAGGCGCGGGGCGCCGACACCCGGGCGGCACGGCGGTCGGCGACGCGGCGGCTGCTGGACTACTACCTGCACTCGGCCTGCGCCGCGAACGGGATGTGTTACCCGCACCGCGACAACCTGCTCCTGGACCCGCCGGCGCGGGGCACCGTGGTGGAGCGGTTCGCCGGGCCGGCGGAGGCCCTGTGGTGGTACGCCGACGCGTCGGCGGCGCTGCCCGCGCTGCTGGCGGAGGCCACCGCGGCGGGGTTCGACGGCCACGCGTGGCGGCTGGCGTGGGCGTTCGCGGAGTTCATGCAGCGGCGCGGCCTCTGGGAGGAGATCCTGCGCACCCACGCGGTGGCGCTGGCCGCGGCCGAACGGCTCGGCGACCGGCTGGCCGAGGCCCGCTGCCACAACAGCATCGCCCGCGCCCACGCCCGGCTCGGCCGCGACGGCGAGGCGGTCGAGCACTTCGAGCGGGCGGTCGAGCTGCACCGCGACCTCGGCGAACCCGTCCTGCGCGCGCACGTCCACCTCGGCCTGACCGTCGCGCTGAGCCGGACGCGACCCGATGAGGCGCTGAGCCACACCCTGCACGCGCTGGAGCTGTTCCGGCAGGCCGGCGACGTCGGCGGGGAGGCGCGGGCGTTGAACAACTCCGGCTGGCTGCGGGCCCAGCTCGGCGAGTACGACGAGGCGCTGGCCGACTGCCGCCGGTCCCAGCGGCTCCTCGCCGGCCTCGGATACACCCAGGGCGAGGGGCACGCGTGGGACAGCGTCGCCCACGTCCTGCACCTCAAAGGCGACTACGCGCAGGCGGTGGCCTGCTTCGAGCGGGCGGCGGAGCTGCTGCGCGACTGCGACGACCCGCACGCGGCCGCCGAGACGCTGGTCCGCCTGGGCGAGACGCACGTCGCGGCCGGTGACATCGCGGCCGCGCTCGACACCTGGAAGCAGGCGGCGGAGTTCTTCGACGCCGTTGACGACGCGCAGGCGGCGAAGATCCGCGACCGCATCGTCTCCTTCCACCGTCCCTGATCCGCACGCGCCTGCGATCGCCCGCCTGGACTGCCGAAACAGGCCGTTAAGAATTCATTGAGAAATCGCTCAGGCCTCTGGCGCACGCTGCGACGGGCGGCGGGACGGCGGCGTGGTCCGGCGTACCGCTTCCGCACGGGCGGGCGCCGTCCCGCCGGAACAACCGAAAGGAAAGTTCGATGCGCGTCGTGACCAGAATGGCCGACCGGCTCCTCGAGCTGATCGCGCCGCACTCCGTGGCCAGGGCTACCGACTGCGGTTATGAGTGCTGCAGTTTCCCGGCGTTCACCGCGAAGTACTGCTGCTACTACCCGAACGGCAGCCGCAGTTGCGGCGGCTGCAAGAGCTACATCTACTGCTCGTGACCGCACGTTGAGCGGGTGCCCGGCTGGCGGGCCGGCCGGGCCCTTTACACGGAAGGTTGTCTCATGTCCTATTTGATCGCCGTCGTGGCCCTCATCGGCGCTTTGTGCCTCGTGGGTCTGGTGCTGACCCTCGGCGTGATCCGGCGGCTGCGGGAGCACACCAAGCTGCTGGACGGACTGTATGAAGCCGTCGACCTGATGGGCGGCCCTTCCGGGCCGGGCGCGGGGCCGGCCGTCGGCGACGTCGCCGGTGATTTTGAGGCGACGACGGTGGACGGGAGCCCTCTCACCCGGGATCTCCTGCCGGACGGGACGGTCGTCGCGTTCTTGTCGCCCGATTGCCGCGGCTGCCATGAGAAGCTTCCCGGCTTCGCCTCGTGGGCCGCGGGCCAGGACCGCTCGCGGGTGCTGGCGGTGGTCGACAACCGATCGGGTGACCCCGCGGACATGGTCAGCGCACTGAAGCCCGTGGCCCAGGTGATCGTGGACAGCGCTGTGAGCAACGCGTTCGGCGTGCACTCGTTCCCGACGTTCCTCCAGGTGACGGCGGGCGGCAGGCTGCTCGCGGTGGCGCCCGAGATCTCCCGGCTGCCGGCCGGGTCGCCTGCGTGAGCGAGCCGGCGCCGACGTCGCGGGGGCTGGCCAGGAGCGCGGCACGCGCCGCCGCGATGGTGTGGCGGTCGGCGCCCGTCCATGTCCTTGCGTACCTGGCGGTCACGCTGGTGGGCTCGGCCACCCCGATCGCCGTGGCCTGGCTGACCAAGGCCGTGCTGGACGGGGTGGCGCTACGGCAGACCGACACGCTGCTCGCCCTGGCGGCGGCTGTCGCCGCCGTCACCACGGCCGCCGCCGTGGCGGCGCACGCGGGACATTACCTGCGTGCCGAGGTGGATCGCAGGACGGCGCTGCACGCGAAGGACGAGCTGTTCGCGGCGGTCTCCGGCTTCACCGGTCTGGCCAGGTTCGAGAGCCCGGCATTCCTTGATCGGCTGCGGCTGGCCCAGCAGAGCGCGAGCAACCCCGGCAGGCTGGTGGACACCGCGCTCACCACCGCTCGCAGCGCGGTGACGGTCGCCGGCTTCGTCGCGTCCCTGGCACTCGTCAACTCCGCCTTCACCATCCTGGTCGTGCTGTCGGCCCTGCCGGCGCTGCTCATCGAGCTGCGGATGTCGCGGCAACGGAACACGATGTTGTGGCGGATCGGGCCGGCCGAGCGTCGCGAAGGGTTCTACGCGCACCTGATGTCCACCGCGGACGCCGCCAAGGAGATCCGCCTGTTCGACCTCGGCGCCTTCTTGCGGCTTCGCATGCTGGCCGAGCTGCGCACCGCGAACGCCGAACGCCGCCGGATGGATCGGCGGGAGCTCCGCATCCACGCGAGTCTGTCAGGCGCCTCGGCGGTCGTGGCCGGAGCGGGCCTCATCTGGGCGATCCTGGCGGCGGGACAGGGACGGCTCAGCGTCGGCGACGTGGCGATGTTCGTGGCGGCGGTCGCCGGCGTGCAGGCGGCGCTGGACAGCATGGTGTCGGCCGGCGTGATGGCGTACGAGCACCTGCTGACCCTTCATCACCACGTCGCGATCGTGACCGCCGAGTCCGATCTGCCGGCGCCGGGCACTCACCCGTCGCTGCCGCCCCTGCGCCGGGGCATCGAGCTGCGCGACGTCTGGTTCCGCTACAGCCCGGACCATCCGTGGATCCTGCGCGGCGTCAACCTGTTCATCCCGAACGGGTGCACGGTCGCGCTGGTCGGGCGCAACGGCGCCGGCAAGAGCACGTTGGTGAAGCTCCTGTGCCGCTTCTACGACCCGACGCGCGGGGCGGTCCTGTGGGACGGCGTGGACATCCGCGACGTGCCGCCGGAGACGCTGCGTGCCCGGATCGGCGCCGTCTTCCAGGACTTCGTGTCGTACGAGCTGACGGCGACCGACAACATCGCCGTGGGCGACCTCGCCGCCGCCCAGGACCCGGCGCGGATCGAGCGGGCGGCGCGGGACGCCGGGATCCACGACGTGGTCGCGGCCCTGCCGCACGGCTACCGCACGCTGCTGAGCCGTGGATTCCCCCAGGACCCGGACGACGAGCAGGACGAAGCCGACTCCGGAGTGCTGCTCTCCGGCGGGCAGTGGCAGCGGCTGGCGCTGGCCAGGGCGTTCCTGCGGCGCGACCGGGACCTGATGATCCTCGACGAGCCCAGCGCCGGCCTGGACCCCGAGGCCGAGTACGAGGTGCACGGCCGGCTCGCCACGCTGAGGTCGGGGCGGACCAGCGTGGTCATCACCCATCGGCTCGGCGCGATCCGCACGGCCGACCGGATCGTGGTGCTGACCGACGGCGTCGTCACGGAGCAGGGCACGCATGCCGCCCTGCTGGCCGAGGGCGGCACGTACGCCGAGTTGTTCGCCCGGCAGGCGACCGGCTACCGGGACGACGTGGAGCTGTCGCGGTGACCGGCGCGATCGTCGTGCTGGCGGCCGTCGGCATCGTTCTCGCCGTTCTCCGGGTACGCCGGCGATACCTGGTGGTGACCGTCCAGGGGGAGAGCATGCTGCCGGCGTACCGGCCGGGTGAGCGCGTCCTCGTACGGCGGACGCCGCCGGGATCGCTGCGCCCCGGGCAGGTCGTCGTGCTGAGCGGCTTCGCCCACGCCCGGCCGGGCGAGCGCCCGCGGGAACCGCACCGGCAGCTGGGCGCGGGCCCGGGCTGGATCATCAAGCGCGTCGCGGCCGTCCCGGGTGACCCGATCCCCCGCGACACCGTCCCCGCGCTGCGGACCGAGCCGGGCACGCGGGTGCCGGCCGGACGCCTGGTGGTGCTGGGCGACAATCCGGACCACTCGCTCGACTCCCGGCAGTCCGGCTACCTGGCGGCGGATCGCCTGTTCGGCGTGGTGCTGCGCAAGATCGCTCAGCCGATGTCGGCGCCCTCGCGGTAGCCGCTGGCCTGGGTGGCGAACAGGTGGGCGTACCGGCCGCCCAGCGCGATCAGCTCGTCGTGGGTGCCCCGCTCGACGATCCGGCCGTCGCCGAGCACCACGATCAGGTCGGCGTCGCGGACCGCTCCGAGCCGGTGCGAGACCAGCAGGCTGGTGTTGTCCGCGCGGTGCTCGCGCAGCCGGCGGTGCACCTCGTACTCGGCCTGCGCGTCCAGGCCTGAGCTGGGCTCGTCGAGGATGAGCAGGTCACGGCGCTCGCGCACCAGCGCGCGGGCCAGGGCCAGGCGCTGCCACTGGCCCCCGGAGAGCGTCACGCCCGCCTGCGGGTCATCGTCGTCCTCGGGGCCGAAGAAGACGCGGCTCAGCATGGTGTCGTAGCCCCGGGGCAGCGCCTGGACGGTTTCGTGCGCGCCCGCCAGCTCGGCCGCGGTCCGGAGCCTGGCGCGGTCGGACATCGCCTCGACCTCGCCCACGCCGATGTTCTCCGCCGCGGTCAGGTCGTAGCTCATGTAGTCCTGGAAGAGCACGCCCATCCTGGCGCGCAGCTCGGCGGGTGGCACGTCGCGGATGTCGATGCCGTCCCAGAGGATCGCGCCGCGGGACGGGTCGTAGAAGCGGCACAGGAGCTTGATCAGCGTGCTCTTGCCGGCCCCGTTGAGCCCCACCAGCGCGACGGAGGCGCCGTGGGGGATCGTCAGGTCCACCCCGCGCAGCACCCAGGGATGGCTCTCGTCGTACCGGAACCACACGTCGTGCAGCTCGATGCCGCGGCGCAGCGCGGGCAGCGGCTCCGGTTCGCCGGGCGTGGGCAGGTCGCCGGGCAGCGACATCACCCGTTCGTGGTGGGCGAACAGGAGCAGCGCCTGGCGGGCGTTCGCGGCGTTGTCCACGGTGGCGGTCAGCGCGGCCTGCGTGCCCGCCACGGCGGCGGCGAACGCGGTCACGTCGCCGAGGGTGAGCCGGCCGTCCAGGGCGGAGTACACCGCCCAGAGCAGCCCGGCGCCGCTGACCGCGGCGGAGAGCGCCGCGAGCGCCGACTGCGTAAGCGCCTCCCGCCGGTCCAGCCGCCGCTCCCCCGACTGCAGGACGGCCAGCTCGCCGAGCACCCGCCGCTTGAGGAAGTCGCCGAGCCCGAAGAGCCGGACCTCCTTGGCGGCCTCGACGTCGGTGATCAGGGAGGAGTAGAAGATCTGCCGCCGGGCCGCGGCGGACTGCCCGGCGATCATCTTGATCCGCCGCTTCTCCAGGGACATCCTCGCCGCGAGGACGGGCAGCGCCGCGAGCGCCACCAGGCCCGCCATGAGCGGGCTCAGCACGGCCAGGGCGACGAGGAGCCCGGTCAGGGCGATCACGTTGCGCCCGAGGTCGAACAGGCCCGAGGTGATCGGCCCCATCGCGTTGCCCGTCGCCTGCGCGGCCATGCGCAGCTCGTCGAGGAACACCGGATTCTCGAACCGCGACAGGCCGTGGAACGTGTTCACCCGCGTGTACAGGCGATCCTGCAGCAGCAGGTCCAGCCGGCGATCCGTCTCGCCCCGCAGATAGCCGGTCAGCTGCGGCAGCACCCCGGCGACCAGCCCCAGCACGACGAGGCCCGCGACCGGGGTGAGCACGCGTTCCGGCCGGCCTGTCGCCAGCCCGTCGACGAGCGTCTTGGTCGCCCACACGGTGGCCGAGGGCAGCAGTCCGGCCAGGACGGTGGCGACCAGCTGGCACACCGCCAGCACCGGCCCGGCCCGCCAGCACAGCAGCGCCAGGGTGGCGGCGCGACGGGTCACTTCGCCGGTGCCATGGCGGCGAGGTCGGTCAGCTCCGTGTCCGCGGCCACGACCCTGCCGTCCTCGTCGGTCCGCAGGAACGTGGGGAACGCGTGGATGTCGAGAGCCTGCACGATGCGCAGCGCGTCCTCGCCCGTGACGACGCTCGCCACGCCGCCCACCACCTCGACCAGGTCCGCGGTCTCCTCGACGGCGCCGGAGATGACCGCCAGGGCGCTCTGCCCCTTGGCCTCCGCGGCGAACTGCGGCGCGCGCTCGTGGCAGGTGTCGCAGCCGACGTCGAAGAAGCCCACGAGCCGCGGCCCCGCCACGTCCTGCGGCAGCGTGCGCCCGACCAGCACGCGGGGATCGTACGGCATGAGCGTCGACGTCCCCGCGAGGCGTTCCAGCTCGGCGGTGTGCTCGCGCAGCCGGCGCAGCACGCCCAAGGTGAGCACCAGGTCCAGCAGGCACAGCAGGCCGACCAGCACGACGGCGACGATCAGGAAAGGCATCGGACAACCCCTCTTCAGGCGGTGAACAGCTCCAACAGGTCGTCGAGGCGCACCACGAGCAGAGCGCCCACGGCGGCGGCGACGAGAGCGAGCGCGACACCGGCCGGATGCGCCACCGCCGCGCCGGACGCGGCCCATGCGGCGAGCCCGGTGGCGCCGGACGCCGCCAGGACGAGATTGCGGATCACGTGTGGCCGGCCGAGCGGCGTGACGGACGCGCCGAACGTGTCCGGGGACCGGCGGCGGAGGAGGCCGCCGCCGGTCCGCGCGTTCTACCTAGCCGCCGCAGACCCTGAAGGCGTAGCAGGACCCGCAGCGGGTCGTGCCGCCGGCGGTCGTGCAGATCTTCCTGAAGTCGGAACGCTCCCTGCAGTAGCAGTGCACGTACCACTCCGCGGCCGCCTTGGCGGACGCCTTCGGGACGAGCC
Source organism: Nonomuraea sp. NPDC051941 (assembly GCF_044593615.1). Lineage (NCBI taxonomy): Bacteria > Bacillati > Actinomycetota > Actinomycetes > Streptosporangiales > Streptosporangiaceae > Nonomuraea > Nonomuraea sp. NPDC051941. The sequence continues at coordinate 62,821 of NZ_JBIUCF010000055.1, read as the reverse complement.
TGTCGAGAATCCTGTCGCCGAGCTTGCCCAAGACAGAAGTCATGTTCGCTCCTTGTATAGCGATGCGGTCAGGCCGAAACGCTATTTGGGGGACATACAGCGACCGATACAGCCGCGCTACACCTGGGCGGTGAGCAGCCTTTCCAGCACCGGGTTGAGGCGCATCGACGGATCCGCGAACAGTTCCTCGGCCCGCCGGGCGTCCCCCGCGGCACGCGGGTCGCCCGACGCCGTCCGGGCCCTGGCGAGCTGGCGGGTGCAGGCGGCGTAGCCGTACGCGTCGCCGATCTGGGCGGCCAGCTCCAGGGCCCTGACCAGGTCGCGCTCGGCCGCGGCGAGGGCGCCCTGCCGCAGCCGGATCTCGGACCTGCTCAGCAGCACCTCCCACTCGTCCTCCCGGTTGCCGGTCTCCTCGCAGCGGGCCAGCGCCTCGTCCATCGCGGCCAGCGCCTCGTCCCGCCGGTCGAGCAGGCAGTAGGCGCGGCCGAGCGCCGCCAGCGTGATGCTCTCGCCGTTCAGGTCGCGATCGGCCCGGCGGACGGTCAGGCACCGTTCGAAGCGGTCCACCGCCTCGGCGTCCCTGCCCAGCTGGAGCAGGAGCTCGCCCAGGCTGTGGCCGACCAGCCCGACGCGCCTGGACCCGTGCGTCTTGAGCAGCCGCAGGCTCGCGCTGATGCGGCCGAGGGCCGCGTTGAGGTCGCCGGTCTGCATGTGCAGCCAGCCGAGGTTGTGCAGCGCCATCCCTTCCTCCTCGCGGTTGCCCAGGTCGCGCCAGAGCTCGAGCGCGCGCCGCATGTGGCCGCCGGCCGCCTCCCCCTGGCCGGCCCGCCACTCCAGCAGCCCCAGGGTCGCGAGCGTGGACGCCTCCGCGCCGCGGTCGCCGTCGCGTCGCGCCACCTCGATGGCGAGCCGTGCGATGGTCTCCAGCTCCCGCCAGTAGCCGCCCTTCATCACCGTGGCCTTGACCAGGGTCATCAGCTCGATGGCGAAGCGCGCCGTTTCCGGCTCCCCGCGCGCGGCCTGGACGGCGGCCGCGACCAGGCAGTGCAGCTCCGTGTCGAGCCACCGCACGGCCGCGGCGGGGTCACGCAGCACCAGGCCGGGATCGCGCCGGCGCTCCCGGGTCCCGCCGCCGGCTCCCAGGTGCGACTGCAGCAGGTCGCGCAGCTGGTGGCAGAGGTCGAGGTACCAGTCCAGGGCCCGCCGTACGGCCCGGTCCAGGTCTTCCGGCGAGTCGTGGGAGGCGGCCAGCTCCCCCGCGAAGAGCCGCAGCAGGTCGTGCGTGCGGAACCGGCTCTCGCCGACCGGCTCGATCAGGCGTGCCTCGACCAGCTCGTCGAGCACAGTCTCGGCGGTCTTCAGGTCGACGTCGGCCAGCGCGGCGACGAGCTCGACGCCCACCTCCGGCACCTCCAGCACGCCGAACAGGCGGAAGACGGTCCTCGCGGCGCTCGTCAGGGTCGCGTAGCCGACCTCGAAGCAGGAGCGGACGCGCAGGTCGGCCGCCTGCAGCTCGTCCAGCCTCCGCCGCTGGTTGCTCAGGCGCTCGTTGAAGCCCGCGAGCGACCAGTCCGGCCGGCCCGCGAGGCGGGCGCCGGCGATGCGCAGCGCCAGCGGATGGTGGCAGCACCAGCTCGCGATCTCGGCCGCCGCCTCCTTCTCGGCGGCCACGCGCGCCTGACCGGCCAGCAGCGCCAGCATCCGTACCGACTGCTCCTCGTCGAACATGTCCACGGCGATCGGTACGGCGTCCAGCGTCGTCAGAGCCGACCGGCTGGTGACCAGCGCCGCGCAGCCACCGCCCGCCGGCAGCAAGGGAGCCACCTGGGCGGCGCCGACGGCGTTGTCGAGGACGACCAGGACGCGCCGGTCGGCCAGCACCGACTGGTAGAGGGCGGCCGCCTCCGCCGGCGCCGCGGGCACCTCGCCCGGAGGCACCCCCAGCGCGCGGAGGAAGCGGCCGAGCACCTCGTCGGGGCGCAACGGCGACAGGCTCGGTGTCGATCCCTGGAGGTCGGCGTAGAGGTGGCCGTCGGGGTACCGGTCGGCCACGCCGTACGCCGCCTTCATGGCGAGCGTCGACTTGCCGATCCCGCCGGGGCCGTGCAGCGCCAGCACGGGCGGCCCCGCGCCGGCGCCCAGCACGGCGTGGATCCGGGCGAGCTCGGCCGAGCGGCCCACGAACACGCTCGGCGCGCGCGGCAGCTGGCGCGGCCTGGGCCGCCCGTCGTCGGCGGGGGCCTCCTCCTCCGACAGCAGGGCCGGGTCCCTGCGCAGGATCAGCTGATGCAGTCTGCGCAGGTCAGGGCCCGGATCGATGCCCAGCTCGTCGGCGAGGACCTTCCGGGCGGCCCCGAACGCGTCCAGCGCGCCCACCACGTCGCCGCTCTGGTACAGGGCCACCATGAGCTGGCCGTGCAGCCGCTCGCGCAGCGGGTACTGCCCGATCACCTCGCGCAGCCGCTTGGCCGCCGTCGCGTGCCTGCCGAGGGCGAGCTGGATGTCCGCGTGCTCCTCCACCACGCTCAGGTAGTGGTCGGTGAGCCGCGCGACCACCTCCCGCAGTGTCGGCCCCAGCGGCACGTCCTCGGCCGCCATCCCCTGCCACAGCGCGAGGGCCCGGGTGTAGGAGTCCAGGGCGGTGCTGAGATCGCGCCTGCCCAGCGCCTGGCGGGCGTGCGCGGACAGCGCCTCGAACTGGAAGAGGTCGAACTCCTCGGGCTCGACCCGCAACAGGTAACCGGCGTCCGAGGTCACCAGCCGCTCCACGGCCGGGTCGGCCGCGGGCGGCATCAGCTTGCGCAACTGCATGAGGTACGTACGCAGGTTCGCCACCGCGGAGCGGGGCGGCTGGTCGTCCCAGACCTCCGCCACCAGCGACCGGATCGGTACGACGTGGCCCGCCCGGGCGAGCAGCATGGCGAGGACGGTCCGCTGCTTGGGAGCCGTGATCATCGCCCATCCCGCCGGCGGGTCGTCGCCCTCGATCCGCAGCGGTCCGAGCATCCGGAACTTCACGTCCCGCCGCCTACAGGGCAGACCCGCCCAGCCGGCGCAGCGCTACCCCGAGCAGGCGATCGGCCGGGAAGAAACCGCGCTGCCGCGAGTCGACGCTGCGGGGGTTGTCGCCGTAGACCACCAGCGCACCCGCGGGCACGCGCTCCGCGGCGCCGTCCACGTCCGGCGGCACCGGGTCACCCGGCAGGGCGACGGCGCGCTTGATGTTCCAGCGCGTGCCGTCCATCCCCACGCGTGGGTCGGACGGAGGTTCGAGCACCACGACATCGCCCCTGGCCACCTCGCCGATCCGGCGCCGCCGGACCAGCACCCGGTCGCCGTCGTGCAGGGTCGGAGCCATGCTCGTCCCCTCGACGGTGACCACCACGTAGCGCCGGCGGGCCACCAAGGCGCCGGCCGCCGCCGCGAGCACACCGGCGAGCAATCCCATGCTGATCAGCTTCATCCGCTTTTCCACCGCCGCCCCAGGGAAATATTGATCTTTATCCGGCTGAGGATCGCCGTTGGTTCCGCACCCTGTCAACCGCTGGGAAGGCGGCGCGCAGGCTGGATCCGTTGACGACGAACCCGACCGCGGCGATGGGGAGGGCACATACCGCCTGCATCGTGGCGAACCACATCGGGCAGATGCCTGGGATCATGTCGACGGCGACGATCGCGACCGGCATGACGATCGAGATGACGCGTACACGCAGATAGGCCCACCGGGCTCCCCGTGCGGCGAGGACCGTCAGCCAGTAGGTCACCGCGGCGCTCGCGAGCACCCCCGCCGACCGGCCCCACATGAACGAGGTCACCGTCTGACCGCCGATCGCGAGGACGGCGACCGTGGCGAGCACGGCGGCGCTGAGCGCGCCGTAGGCGGCGACGAGGATCTTGACCTTGCCGAAGGATTCCATGTCCGTTTCATCCCTTGCGTTGTTTGGAGTGGTGATCACGCTAGGGAGGGCATGGATGGGGCGGTATGGGGCTGGACGTACGGTTGGGTGGGTCCAGACCCACTTCAGGGCCGATCCGGCGGGGAGCGGCTCCGGCGCGGTGCACAGTGAAGACACCAAGCCGTGGTCGTGAAGTGAGAAGGAAGAATCATGCGACAGTGGGTGTGGAGCGCCTGCGTGGGGTTCGTGCGTGCCTGCGTGGTGGTGGCCGTCACCATGCCGGTCCCGGCCGTGTGGGCCGCCGCCGTGGCGCTGTGGATCTGGTGGTGGAGCGGGGACCCGTGGTCGGGGACAGTGCCGTTCGTGTGGGCGTGCATCGGCACGCTCGCGCTGGCGCGCCCGGTGAGCCGGATGGTCCGCGCCGTCGTCGCGAAGTGGACGGGCACCGTCATCCCCGCCGGAGATCGGCAGGCCGCGCCGGTGACGCAGCTGTCCACCGGATATTGGTGGAACGGCTTCAGCTACGAGCGCACCAAACGCGACGCCCTCATGGACCAGAAGTGGCGGACCCGGTGGAGAGATCCCGGCTTCTGGCGCGACCTGCGGTTCACGGCGATCGCGCCGCTCACCGCGGGTGTGGTCGCCGCCGTCCCGCCGGCCGGAGCCGTGGCGGCGGTCCTCGGGTTCAGCCGGTCGTCGCTCCTCGTCGGGATGCTCGGCCTGGTCGTGGCGGTCGCCGCCGCCCCGTACGCCTGGCGGCCCGTCGTACCGGTGGCCGTCCGCTTCCTGCGCCCGTCGCCCGCGATGACGCTGGCGGACCGGGTCGATGAGCTGACGGCCCAGCGCGCGGACACCACGGTCGCGCAGGCCGCCGAGATCCGCCGGATCGAGCGGGACCTGCACGACGGAGCGCAGGCACGCCTGGTCGCGCTCGGGCTCTCCCTGGCGACCGCGGAGAAACTCATGGAGACCGACCCCGACCAGGCCAGGACGCTGCTGCGGGACGCGCGGGTGGGCGCCGCCACCTCCCTGAACGAGCTGCGCGAGCTGGTCAGGGGCATCAGCCCGCCGGTGCTGAACGAGCGCGGGCTCGTCGACGCCGTCCGCGCTCTCGCCCTGGACAGCCCGCTCGACGTGGCCGTGAGCGCCGGCGTTCAGCTGCGTCTGGACCCGCCGATCGAGTCCGCCGTGTACTTCGGAGTCGCCGAACTCCTGACCAACGCCGTCAAGCACGCCCACGCGACCCGGGCACGGATCTCGATCACCCGTGACGAGACCGGCATCGCCGTCGACGTCGAGGACGACGGCCGGGGCGGGGCGAGTGTGAGCGCCGGGGGCGGACTCGCGGGGCTGCGCCGGCGCCTGGCGGTCTTCGACGGCACCGTGGAGATCACCAGTCCGGCGGGCGGTCCGACGCGTGTGAGGATGGTCGTGCCATGCGAATCGTTGTAGCCGAAGACCTCTACCTCCTGCGCGACGGGATGGTCCGCCTGCTCCAGGCGTACGGGCACGAGGTGGTGGCGACGGCGACCACCGGGCCCGAGACGCTCGACGCGCTGCTGAGGTGGCGGGCCGATGTCTCCGTCGTCGACGTCCGCATGCCGCCGACCCAGTCCGACGAGGGCCTGCGGGCGGCCCTCGCCGCCCGCGGCGAAGTGCCGGGGCTGCCGGTCCTGATCCTTTCGCAGCACGTCGAGCAGTTGTACGCCCGCGAACTCCTGGCCGACGGCGCCGGCGGCATCGGCTATTTCCTCAAGGAGAGCGTGTTCGACGCCGATCAGTTCATCGACGCCCTCGAACGCGTCGCAACCGGCGGGACCGCCATGGACCCGGCGGTCATCGCCAAATTGTTGTCCAGCGGGTCCTCGGACCGACGACTCGGACAGCTCACCGAACGCGAATACTCCGTGCTCGGCCTCATGGCCGAGGGATTGTCCAATCAGGCCATCGGCCGGCGGCTCTTTCTCAGTGAGAGCGCTGTCAGCAAGTACACGACCTCCATGTTCGGCAAACTCGGCATCACCGATGACGACAACAACAACCGCCGCGTCCTCGCCGTACTCACTTACCTGAACAAGCCCTGACGCCTTAGGCGAGCGCGTCAGCCTCGTCGAGCAGCGCGGACAGTCGTGGGTAACGGCGGCGCATCTCCTCGACATCGCTGAAGTCCCACATTTCCCCGAGCCTCGGATACTCCCCGGTGACCTCAGGGAGTTCTTGGCCGGTGATGCGCTCGTAAGCCTTGCCGGGGGCGTACATGAAGCTCTCGCATTCGCACTCGTCCGAATCGTCGAGGATGCTCCTGCGGGCGGGCTGGCAATCCGCCAGGGAATCCGGATCGTCGAGTGCGGCCTCGTAGGTCCGACGTCCCTGGCCGACCAGCCAGCAGCGGAAGTATTCGAAGCCGTCGTCGGAGCAGCCGCCGTTGATGAGGTACGCGGCTCCCCACAGGTCGAGGCGATGCGCTGCGAGGCGGAGGTCGGTGAGGTGCTGGTCGAACGCGACGATCTCCGGCGGCGACAATCGGCCGAGCCTTGCGACAAGTGCGTCGCAGTCGTCGTCGGGGCCTGCCGGCGGGGGGCATTGCGCGAGGATCGCCCAGAAGTCGTCACGCGTCATGATCGGCATTCTGAACGCCGAGCCGCAATGCCGTCCACCGCACAAGGCGGCTGCTGCCGAATTCGTGATCGATGGCCCCGATACTGATTCCCGGAAAAGGCACGGACGCTCAGGAGGAATCACGTGGAAGCCAAAGGCCCTACGGCCGAGATCATGATCGCTGAGGCGCGCAAGGCGTTATGGGTGATGGTCGGAGCGCTGGCCGTCATCTGGACGATCCAGATCGCCAACTGGGCATCGGGCTACACGCTGAGTTACGAGTACGGGATCCAGGCGTGGAACCCCGCGAGCCTGCCCGACATCGTGTCGGCGCCGTTCCTGCACTGGAGTTGGGCGCACATCGAGGGAAACTCGGGGCCATTGTTCATCTTCGGCTTCCTGTCCGCTTATCGGGGCGTGCGCAAGTTCCTCAGCGTGACAGGGCTCATCATCCTGGTCAGCGGTCTCGGCGCCTGGTTCACCGCCAGCCCCGACGCCACCGGGGCGGGCGCGAGCGGTGTCGTCTTCGGCTACTTCGGCTACATCCTGGTGCGCGGCGCGTTCGACCGGCATCTCATCGACATCGTGGTGGGCGTGGTCATGGCCCTGTGCTTCGCCTACCAGTTCGCCGGCCTGCTGCCCCAGGAGGGGATCGGCTGGCAGGCTCACCTGTTCGGCTTTGCCGGCGGCCTGGCGGGCGGCTGGATATTCCGCGAACGCGGCCGGTCCCGGCGCACGCCGTCAGCCCCACCGCAGCAGAGCCCTCGAAGCGCGCTGCTGAAGGAGCTGGACGATCTCGGGCTTTGACGGCTCCTATCCTGGATCGATGAACGTGGAGTTCAGCAGTGAGATGTGGTTCTGGAGGGGGCCGGCGCCCTGGCACTTCATCACCGTTCCGGACGAGGAGTGCCGTGATCTGGAGACGACCGCCGGCGCGGTGAGCTATGGCTGGGGCATGATCCCGGTCACGGCCCAGATACGGGAGACCCGGTGGAAGACGTCGCTGTTCCCGAAGGACGGGCGCTACATCGTGCCGGTGAAGGCGGGGGTGCGCAAGGCCGAAGGGCTCGACGTGGGGGACGTGGTGACCGTTCGCCTGACCGTTGACCTCTGACCCATCCGGGCGCCGGCGGCTACTATTGCGAAATAGTCGCAATAGCGAAGGATATGCAGATGATCCGACGGTCGTTGTTCCTGCACGCGCCGATCCGGCGTACGCCACGAGTGATGCTGGAGCAGATGCTGGCGCTCGTGGACGACGACACCCCGCCGGACGGCCCTGACGGCCCCGTAGCGGTGCTGGAGCGGCGGCTGGCCGAGCTCCTCGGCAAGGAAAGCGCCCTGTTCTTCCCCAGCGGGACGATGGCCCAGCAGGTCGCGTTGCGCCTGCACGCCGACCGGCGCGGGCGCCGCACCTTCGCCGCGCACCCGCAATCGCATCTCGACGTCTGGGAGGAGCAGGGTTACAACGCCGTCCACGGCCTGCGGATGCGCCGCACCGGCGACCCGCACGAGCTGATGACCACCGACGATCTGCGGGCGACGGGCGAGCCGCTCGCGGCGGTCGTCTGGGAGTTGCCGCAGCGCGACCTCGGCGGCCTGCTTCCGGAATGGCAGGACCTGTGCGAGCAGGTCGCCCTCGTACGGGCCACCGGCGCCGCCGCGCACCTGGACGGCGCCCGGCTGTGGGAGGCCCAGACGTACTATCGCCGGCCGTTCGACGAGATCGCCGCCCTCTTCGACACGGTCTACGTCTCGCTCTACAAGAGCCTGCAGGGCGTACGGGGCGCCGTGCTCGCCGCCGACACCGCCACGGTGGACGCGGCCCGGGTGTGGCGCCAGCGGCTCGGCGGCGGCATCCGCGACGCCTGGCCGCTCGCCCTGGCCGCCCTCGTCGGCCTCGACACCCTGGCCGCACGCATGCCCGCCTACCACGAGCACGCCGTCGCCATCGCGGCGGCCGTCAACGCCGACGGCGCCGCCCACGCCTACCCCGATCCCCCGCAGACGCCGCTGTTCCACATCCACCTGCCGGCTCCCAGGCGCGCCGTCGAGCGGGCCGGCGAGGAGATCCTCGCCGAACGCGGCATCCAGCTCTGGGGACGGGTCCGCTCCGCGCCCGGCCCGAGCCGATGCAGCTTCGAGATCAGCGTCGGCGACAACGCCATGGAGTTCACCCCCGGCGAGGTGGTCGCCCTCATCCGCGACGTGCTCGCCCGCGCCGCCTCGTGACCCTGGGCGTGTGGCGGGCGGGGATCGGCGGTGATGCGGATGTAACCGGCGGCGGTCGGCTGCTGTGACATCCGCGTAACGCCTGTTTCTTACGTTTTGCGCGTTGGATCTGCCCGGTGCGGCTGCGGCGCGCCCACGGAGAGGGAACGTCGTTCAGGCCCTGTCGAAGGGGAAGGGCCGATGACGGCGACAGACCCGAGCAACGCCATCGCGCGTGTGAAGACCGTCTGCTCCTACTGCGGCGTAGGGTGCGGGATCGTCCTGGACGTGGCCCGGGGCGCGGACGGGCGGCGGCGGGTGGTCAAGGTCGCCGGCGACAAGAGCCATCCGGCCAACGCCGGCCGCCTGTGCACCAAGGGGGCGACCAGCGCCGACATGCTCGCCGCCCCGGGCCGGCTGGAACGCGCGCTCGTCAGGCCCGCCAGGGGCGTACAGCCGGAGGAGAGCGGCGTCGACGCGGCGATCACGTCGACCGCCCGGCGGCTGCGCGCGATCCTGGACGAGCACGGGCCCGACGCGCTGTCGTTCTACGTGTCCGGGCAGATGACGCTGGAGGCCCAGTACCTGGCCAACAAGCTGGCCAAGGGGTTCGTCGGCACCAACCAGATCGAGTCGAACTCGCGGCTGTGCATGGCCAGCGCGGGCAGCGGTTACAAGCTGTCGCTGGGCTCGGACGGCCCGCCCGGCTCGTACGAGGACTTCGAGCGCGCCGAGGTGTTCTTCGTCATCGGCGCGAACATGGCCGACTGCCACCCCATCCTGTTCCTGCGCATGATGGACCGGGTCAAGGCCGGCGCCAAGCTGATCGTGGTGGACCCGCGGCGCACCGCCACCGCCGCCAAGGCCGACCTGTTCCTGCAGATCCGGCCCGGCACGGACCTGGCCCTGCTCAACGGGCTGCTGCACCTGCTGGTGGAGAACGGGCACGTCGACGAGGAGTTCGTCGCCGAGCACACCCGCGGCTGGGAGGCCATGCCGGGCTTCCTGCTCGACTACCCGCCCGCCAAGGTCTCCGAGCTCACCGGCATCCCCGAGGCCGACCTGCGCCAGGCGGCCCGGTGGATCGGCGAGGCCGGCGAGTGGATGAGCTGCTGGACGATGGGGCTCAACCAGAGCACCCACGGCACCTGGAACACCAACGCGCTGTGCAACCTGCACCTGGCCACGGGCGCGATCTGCCGGCCGGGCAGCGGCCCGTTCTCGCTGACCGGCCAGCCGAACGCGATGGGCGGCCGCGAGATGGGCTACATGGGCCCCGGCCTGCCCGGGCAGCGCTCGGTGCTGGTGGAGCAGGACCGCCGGTTCGTCGAGGACCTGTGGGGCCTCGCGCCCGGCACGCTGCGTACCGACGTCGGGCAGGGCACGATCGAGATGTTCTCCCGGATGGCCGAGGGCGAGATCAAGGCGTGCTGGATCATCTGCACCAACCCCGTGGCCAGCGTCGCCAACCGCAGGACGGTGATCGCGGGCCTGGAGGCCGCCGAGTTCGTCGTCACGCAGGACGTCTTCGCGGCCACCGAGACCAACGCCTACGCCGACGTGGTCCTGCCCGCCGCCCTGTGGGCCGAGACCGAAGGCGTGATGATCAACTCCGAGCGCAACCTCACCCTGCTCCGGCAGGCCGTCGATCCGGTCGGCGAGGCGCTGCCCGACTGGATGATCATCGCCCGGGTCGCCTGCGAGATGGGGTTCGAGGACGGCTTCTCCTATTCGAGCGCGGAGGAGGTGTTCGAGGAGATCAAGCGGGCGTGGAACCCGGCGACCGGGTACGACCTGCGCGGCGTGACGTACGACCGGCTACGCGAAACCCCCGTGCAGTGGCCCGCCCCGCCCGGCTCCGGCGAGCGCAACCCGGTCCGCTACCTCAACGACGGCCGCAGCCAGGAGACGCTCACGCGCGAGGACGGCAGCGGCCCGCGGCTGGCCTTCGCCACCCCCGACGGCCGGGCCGTCTTCTTCCCGCGTCCGCACCTGCCCGCCGCCGAGCTGCCCGACGACACCTTCCCGTACGTGCTCAACACCGGGCGGGTGCAGCACCAGTGGCACACGCTCACCAAGACGGCCAAGATCGCGAAGCTGAACAAGCTCAACCCCGGCCCGTTCGTGGAGATCAACCCGGCCGACGCCGCCGAGCACGGCATCGGCGAGGGCGACCTCGTCACGGTCTCCTCCCGGCGCGGGCGGGCCGTGTTGCCGGCGGTGGTGACGGACCGGGTCATGCCGGGCAACCTGTTCGCGCCGTTCCACTGGAACGATCTCTTCGGCGAGTACCTCAGCGTCAACGCCGTCACCAGCGACGCCGTCGACCCCATCTCCTTCCAGCCCGAGCTGAAGGTGTGCGCGGTCTCCCTCGCCAAGGTCGCCCCGGACCCCACCGCGGCCGCCCCGGCATCCGACGTTCGTACGGCCGCGACCGCCGAGGAGGTGCGGGCGCCGGTCGCCGTCGGCGCGCTGCGCGGCCTGTTCGGGCTCGCCGACATGACCCCGCCGGAGCTCTCCCCATCGGAACGCCGCTATCTGTCCGGATTCCTGTCCGGCCTGGCGAGCACCCCGCTCGACGGAGCGGACGTACCGGTGCTGCCGGGTCATGCGCCCTTCGCGCCGGACCACGCGGTGTGGGTGAACGGGGCTCTGGCCGGCGCCTTCTCCCGCATCGTCCGCCCGGCGCGGAAGCCCACCGAACCGGAGCCCGCGCCCGCCGAGCCGGAGATCCCGGCACGCGAGATCGTCATCCTGTGGGCCTCGCAGACGGGCAACGCCGAGGAGTTCGCCGCCGCCAGCGCCGAGCGGCTGGCGGGCGCCGGCCGCAGCGCCCGCCTGGTCAGCATGGACGACTGCGCCCCGCAGGCCCTGACGCCTGACGCGGACCTGCTGATCATCTCCAGCACGTTCGGCGACGGCGAGGCCCCCGACAACGGCACCGCGTTCTGGGACGCGCTCGCCGAGCCCGGAGCGCCACGGCTCGACGGCGTACGCTATGCCGTCCTCGCCTTCGGCGACTCCAGCTACGACGACTTCTGCGGCCACGGCCGGCGCCTCGACCGGCGCCTGGAGGAGCTCGGCGCGCTCCGCCTCGCGCCACGCGTCGACTGCGAGCCGGACGAGCACGAACGCGCCCTGGACTGGCTCAACCAGCTCCTGTCCACCCTTACCGATCCCGGACCGGCGCGGAGCGAACCGACGACGGCCATGCCGTCCGGCACCCGCGCCACTCCCTTCACCGCGACGCTGACGGCGAACCGGCTGCTCAGCCTGCCGGGCTCGGCCAAAGAGGTTCGCCAGTTCACCTTCGACACCGGCGGCGAGCTGACCTACCAGGCGGGCGACGCCCTCGGCGTGCTGCCCGCCAACAGCCTGGACCTGGTCATGGAATGGCTGGCCGGCACCGGCCTCAGCCCCGCCGACACCGTCGAGCTGCCCGGCCTGGGCACGCTGCCGCTCCGCGAGGCCCTGTACCGCCACCTCGACATCACCAAGATCACCCCTGGCCTGCTGAAGTTCGTCGCCGAACGTACCCACGACCGCGACCTCGCCCGGCTCCTGCGCCCCGGCAACAAGGGCGAGCTGGACAAATGGGTGTGGGGTCGCCAGGCCGTGGACGTGCTCGCCGAGCTCCCCGTGCGCGCCACGGCCCAGGAGTGGACCGACGCGCTCAAACGGCTCCAACCACGCCTGTACTCCATCTCCTCCAGCCCGCTCACCAGCCCCGACCGGATCAGCCTGACGGTCTCGGTGGTGCGCTTCCGCAACCCGCGCGGCACGACGCGGGGCGGCGCGTGCTCGGCGTACCTGGCCGACAGCCCCGAGCAGACCACCGTCCCCGTGCACGTCCAGCCCACCAAGCACTTCCGGCCGCCCGCCGACCCCGGCGCCCCCATGGTGATGATCGGCCCGGGCACCGGCGTGGCTCCTTTCCTCGGCTTCCTCGACGAACGCCGGGCCCTCGGCCACCGCGGCCGCAACTGGCTCTTCTTCGGCGAGCAGCGCCGCACCACCGACTTCTACTACCGCGACGAACTGGCCGCGCTGCACGAGGACGGCCTGCTGACCCGCCTGGACCTGGCCTTCTCCCGCGACCAGCGGGCCAAGGTCTACGTGCAGGACCGGATGCGCGAGCACGGCGTGCAACTGTGGAGCTGGCTGCAGGAGGGCGCGCACGTGTACGTGTGCGGCGACGCCGCCCGGATGGCCAAGGACGTCGACCAGACCCTGCGCGACATCGCGGCCCGCCACGGCGGCCTGGCCCCCGACGACGCCACCGCGTACGTCAAGCAGCTCGCCGCGGCGAAGCGCTACGTAAGGGACGTGTACTGAAGGCGGCCCTGATCGGCACAGCTCGGCTCGATCACGCCGGGTAGGCGTGGGTCTCGCCGGCCTTGACCGAGGCCCAGATCTGCTGGCCGGGCGTCAGGTCGAGGTCGGCCAGGGCGGCGGGGGTGATGTCGGCGAAGGCGGTGATCGGCCCGTCGAGGTGGACGCGTACGTTGTCGCCGTGCCGTTCGATGCCCTCGATGCGCGCCTCCCACAGGTTGCGCGGGCTCCCGTCCGGACGCGTCCGGTAGAGGGCGACGGCGGCGGGCGGGAAGGCGACGAACGCGGGCCCGTCGAGCCGTTCGGAGGTGTGCAGCAGCAGCTCGCCGACCTTGACCCGCGCCCCGTCGGCCAGACCCCGATACAGGTTGAGCCCGACCAGGCGGGCCACGTAGTCGGTACGCGGGTGCCGGGCCACCACGGCCGGGGTGCCCTGCTGGACGACGGCGCCGTTCTCGATGACGATCAGCCGGTCGGCCAGCACCATCGCGTCCAGGGGGTCATGGGTGACCAGGACGGTCGCGCCGTCGAAGTCGGCCAGGTGACGGCGCAGGTGCGAGCGGATCTCCAGCCGGGTGTGGGCGTCGAGGGCGGCCAGCGGCTCGTCCAGCAGGAGCAGGCTGGGCCGTACGGCCAGCGCCCGGGCCAGCGCGACCCGCTGGGCCTGCCCGCCGGACAGCTGCCGCGGCTTGGCGGCGGCCCGGTCGGCCAGGCCGACCCGTTCCAGCAGGACGGCGGCCGTGCGGCGGGCCTCGGCCTTGGGGACGCCCTGGCAGCGCGGCCCGAAGGCGACGTTGTCGAGCGCCGTCAGGTGCGGGAAGAGCAGGTAGTCCTGGAAGACCATGCCGATCGGACGCTGCTCGGCGGCCAGCGGGTGCAGGTCGCGGCCGTCCAGGACGATCTCGCCGCCGGACAGCGCGACGAGCCCGGCCAGGGCGCGCAGCGCGGTCGTCTTGCCCGCCCCGTTGGGGCCGAGCAGGGCCACCACCTCGCCCGCGGCCACCTCGAACGCGAGGTCGAGGGTGAAGGCGGGCCGGGAGACCACCAGATGGGCCTGCAGCGTCATGGGCTGCTCACCCACCGGTCGCGCAGGCTGGCCAGGATGATCACGGAGACGGCCAGCAGGACGAGGCTGAGCACGATCGCCGCCTCCGGCTCCGTCTCCAGCGCCAGGTAGACGGCCAGCGGCATCGTACGGGTGGTGCCCGGGAAGTTGCCCGCGAACGTGATCGTCGCGCCGAACTCCCCCAGCGCCCGAGCCCAGCACAACACCGCCCCGGCCACCACACCCGGCGCGATCAGCGGCAGCGTCACCCGCCGGAACACGGTCCAGCGCGAGGCGCCGAGCGTGGCGGCCGCCTCCTCGAAGCGCCGGTCGGCGCCGCGCAGCGCGCCTTCCACGCTGATCACCAGGAACGGCATCGCCACGAACGCCTCCGCGACGACCACCCCCGCCGTGGTGAACGGCAGCGTGATCCCCAGCGACGACTCCAGCCACTGCCCGACCAGCCCGCGCCGCCCCAGCACCAGCAGCAGCGCCACACCGCCCACCACCGGCGGCAGCACCAGCGGAACGGTCACCAGCGCCCGCACCACCCGCCGCCCCGGGAAGTCCACCCTGGCCAGCAGCCACGCCAGCGGCACCCCGAGCACCAGGCACAGAGCCGTCGCGATGGTCGCGCACACCAGCGACAGCCGCAACGCCTCCAGCACCTGCGGCTCGGCCAGCCGCTCCAGCAGCGTCCCCCACGGCGCGCGGATCAGCAGCCCGGCCAGCGGCAGCACCAGGAAGGCCAGGCCCACCAGCGCGGGCACGACCAGCATCCACGGCAGCCGCCCGGAAGCCCGACGGCCCGGGCGACCGGCGGACCCGCCTTTCAGGTCCGCCCGGTCGGCGCGCTCGGGATCGGTCATGCGGACTGGCTGCTGCTCACGCGCTCATGACCGGGGATCTCGACGACGACGTTGGTGGACTTGATCACGGCGACCGCCACCACCCCCGCCTCCAGGCCGAGCTCGTCGGCGGCCTGACGGCTCATCAGCGACACCACCCGGAACGGCCCGGCGGCGATCTCCACCTGCGCCATCACCGCGTCCCGGATCACCTCGGTCACGATCCCCCGAAAGCGGTTACGCGCCGAGGAACGGCTGCCGCTCTCGATCTCCTCGACCTGGGCCCGGGCGAAGGCGGCCAGGTCGGCGCCGTTCACCTGGCGATGACCGTGCTCGTCCCGCTCGGCCGCCAGCCGCCCCGCGTCCACCCACCGGCGGACGGTGTCGGCGCTGACCCCGAGCAGCGCCGCGGCCTCGCTGATCCGAAACGTCGTCATAGGCCCTCACCATACCTTTCGCACATTCGAGCCCAAGTACGGTTCTGCCATGGCATCCACCGCGCCGAGACGATCATCGCCGGCCTCGCCGGCCAGACCACCCGCCCCGCCGTCATCTCGGCCGATCCACGAGTCATCCAGCGCTCATCCACGTGAGGTGTCCTACCTTGGCCTCGCCCCGGAGCCGAGATCAGGAGCTCGTGAGGATGACCAGTTGCTGGGTCGCTCGGGTCATCGCGACATAACGGTCGACCGCTCCTTCGATGCCCTCGCCGAACGCCTCCGGGTCGACGAGAACGACCAGGTCGAACTCCAGCCCCTTCGACAGCTCCGGAGTCAGCGACCGCACGCGGGACGTCCCCTGGAACGTGGGGTCGCCGATCACGCAGGCGATCCCGTCGACATGCGCGGCGAGCCAGGTGTCGAGGATCGAGCTCAGCTCCGAAACAGACCCGTGTACGACGGGGACGTCGGTGCTGCGGATGGAGGTCGGCACGTTGGCGTCCGGGAGCGCGGCCCGGATGACCGGCTCGGCCGCCGTCATGATCGCTTCCGGCGTACGGTAGTTGATGCTCAGGGACGCCAGGTTGACGCGGTCGAGCCCGACCCGTTCCAGCCGTTCCTGCCACGACTCCGTGAACCCGTGCCTGGCCTGGGCCCGGTCCCCGACGATGGTGAAGCTCCTGGACGGGCACCGGAGCAGCAGCATCTGCCACTCCGCGTCGGTCAGCTCCTGAGCCTCGTCCACGACGATGTGCGCGAACGGGCCGGCGAGCTGGTCCGGTTCGATACCGGGTGATGCGTTCTCGTCGACCAGGGCGTCCCGCAGGTCCTGTCCGCGCAGCATCGTCACCGCGCCTTCACCGTCGTCATCGGCCTCGAGCAGGTTGTCGACGACGCCGGCCATGCGCTCGCGTTCGGCGGCGACGGAGGCCTCCTGCCGCCGCTTGCGCCGCGCCGCCTCCGGGTCGCCGAGCCGCTGCCGCGCCGCGTCCAGGAGTGGCAGGTCGGACACCGTCCAGGCCTGGGCGTCCGCGCGCTGCAACCGCCGGACCTCGTCGGGGCTGAGCCAGGGGGCGCACATCCGCAGGTAGGCGGGTACCGACCACAGGTCTCCGACGAGGTCGGCCGCTTCGATCAGCGGCCACGCGCGGTTGAAGGTCGTGAGCAGCTCCCTGTTCCGCAGCAGCGACTTGTGGAGCAGGTCAGGTGAGATGTCCTCGTTGTCGTGCTTGTCCGCCAGGATCGTGAGCAGTTCCTCCCAGACCTGGTCGCGCGCCTCGTTGTGCGGGGTGCCGGGCTCCGCCGCCTCGAACGCCTCGGCCCAGTCCTCGGGGCTCAGCCAGATGTCGGACCAGTGGGTCGTGACCGTCATCCCCTTGGTGGGCGCGTTCTCGTAGAACCTGACGGCCGGCTCGATCGCCTTGACCAGGTTCGCGGACGACTTCAGGCGGGCCACGTCCGGGTCGGTCTCGGTCGCCGCCGTGGCTCCCTCGGCGACGAGGTCCCGCAGGGTGCAGGTCTGTACGCCCTCCTCACCGAGGCTGGGAAGGACGTCGGCGACGTAGGCCAGGTACGGCTGGTGCGGACCGACGAACAGCACGCCACCCCGGCGGTGACCGAGGCGGGGATCGGAGTAGAGGAGATACGCGGAGCGGTGCAGGGCGACGACGGTCTTGCCCGTACCCGGACCGCCGTCGACGACGAGAGCGCCGCTGGATCCCGCGCGGATGATGGCGTCCTGGTCGGCCTGGATGGTGCCGAGCACGTCGCGCATCCGTGGCGACCGGCTGCTGCCCAGGCTGGCGATGAAGGCGGACTGGTCGTCGAGCGCGGCGTGGTGCCCTTCGAACCCGTCCGAGGTGAACACCTCGTCCCAGTAGTCGCTGATCCGGCCGCGGGTCCAGCGGTACCTGCGGCGGCTCGCCAGACCCATCGGGTTCCCGTGGGTGGCTCCGAAGAACGGCTCGGCCGCGGGGGAACGCCAGTCGAGCAGCAGCCGGCGGCCCTCTCTGTCCGTGAGGCCGAGTCGTCCGATGTACACGGGCTCGGGGTCGTCCGCGCTGACCATGTGTCCGAGGCACAGGTCCAGACCGAAGCGACGCAGTGCGCGCAGGCGGGCGGAGAGCCGGTGGATCTCCAGGTCCCGGTCCAGCGCAGCCCGCCCCTTTCCGCCGGGCGCCTTGCGCTCGGCGTCGAGGCGGTCGGACAGCTCGGAGATCGACTGCTCAAGGCTCTCCGCGATGGCCGCGAAGTGCCGCTCATCGCCGGCGATCAGCGCCGGGTCGGCCTTGGGGGCAAGATGCTCGGGCAGGTCGAACACGCCGGTGGTCAGGGGATTCACGTCATCAGCTCCGATGTGAGGTCGCTTGCGAAGGTCGGCGTCTGGACCGGCGTGACAAACCCGGTCGCCGGGGTTCACGCGGATGCGGACCGCCTTTCCGGGCTGACCATGTCGAGCAGCAGCTTCGCGGCCGCCGCCGCCCCGTCGGTGCGGATCGTGCCGGCCACGGCAGTCGCTCGTACCCGGGTCTCGGGGGCCAGAGCCGTCCTGAGCGCGGCCGACAGGGACTCGGCGGTCGGAGCCGGACCGTCGTGTGCCGCGCCGATGCCCAGCTCGGCCACCCGACCCGCCCAGTACGGCTGATCCGTCGCCTGGGGCACCACCACCTGAGGCGCGCCGGCCCGCGCGGCCGTCGTCGTCGTGCCCGCGCCGCCGTGGTGCACGACCGCGGCCACCCGGCCGAACAGCGCCTGCTGGTTGACCTCGCCGACGACGAAGCAGTCGTCCCGGTCGTCGATCAGGGCCAGGTCGGCCCAGCCGCGCCTGACGAGCGCGCGGCGGCCCTGCGCCCGGACCGACTCGATGGCCACCCGGGCGACGTCCTTGGAAGCGTGCATGGGCATGCTGCCGAAGCCCACGTACACCGGCGGTTCGCCGGCCTCCAGGAACGCCACCAGCTCGGCCGGGAGCGGGCGAGTATCCGGCAGGATCCACGCGCCGGTCTGTACGACGTCGAGCTCCGGCATCCCCTGCCACGGGTCCAGGGCCGGGTCCGTCGCCAGCCACGGCCGGTCGCCGATGACGTAGTCGCGAACGTCGTCCACCGGTGGCAGGCCGTTCGACGCCCGGCTGGTGTTGAGCGCCGCACCGAACAGCGCGTTGATGCTCTGGGCGTCCAGGTCCCACAGCACCCGGTTGTCGGTCACCTCCGGCGGGAACGGCCGGCCCTGATAGGCCAGCGGCGGGCGGTGCGGCGACGGCAGGGTGAGCTGCTGGAAGGTCACGAACACGGAAGGGATGCCCAGCTTCTCGGCCACCGACCGCGCACCGGCGGCGGCCGGCATCATGCCGGTCGCCACCAGCACGTCACACCCCTCGGCCGCCGCGGTGACCGCGTCGAACTGGCCGGCGATCAATTCGGCCGCGCGCTCAGGCAGGGATGACGGCGGCGGCGCCGCGGTCGTCAGCGCACGCGCCGACTGACCGACCGGCACCAGCCGCACGCCGACCCCGGCCAACAGCTGCGCGAACTCCTCGTCCGGCGGCGCGCACACCCGCACCTCCGCGCCGAGCTCCCGCAACCGCACCGCGAGTGCCGCCATCGGTTCGACGTCCCCGCGCGACCCGTACGTCGACAACACCACACGCACTTCGCGTCCCCCATTTCCGCAGGTTCTGGCCTCGGCGGACGATTCTGCGGCATGACCCGGGTCTTGTGGCAAGCCCCCCGGTGCGCTATACGTTGAGAGTGGAAAGGCGCGGGTCTCCCCTTTCCCCTTCATCGCCCGCCACAGTCGGCGCCCGAACCTGTACGTCCTGCGCAACTGCATCATCTTGCTCACCGTTGCAGCCGTCCGGGCAGACGCCCTTACACTCCTGCGTCGTGAACTACGGGATCATGCCCAGCAGAACGATCACGCGTGTAACTACGCTTCGTACGGTCTCGCAGGCGGCGTAGGCGCCGTTTGTACTGGCCGGTATAGGAGCGCCGAGCCCGATCTATGAGACGCACCTGCGGGTCGGACACCCACTCGTAAAGCTCGACCTCGAAGGGATCGGCGTCGTACTCGATCAACTGGGCCAGCACGTTCCTGTCGAGCACGAGAGAATCACCATGCGACTTGCTGTCACGCCATAAGTGCCCGCTGGCCTCAGCTGCGTCCACCGCTCCAGAATAGCCCCGGCAACCGCCCACGAAACCTTTGCCGAGGCCACCGGACGAGAAGTGGAGAAGCAATTCGGATCTTCAGGAGCAAGGCGGGTCAGCGATTGACGAAAAGGTGGTCGGTGGATCCGATCAAGGCCGGCCTGGCATAACGAGCGGGAGACAGGTGGACGCCCGTGGCGCGTTCGGCGAGGGCGAGAGCGCCGGAGACCGGATCATCAGGGACATCAGGCTGGTTACCGTCAAAATCCATGTCGAGCGCGTCGACCTCCGCTTGGAGCCGGTCGGGGTCGGAACCTCTCCGGAGAGAGTAGGCGTACAGACCGAACGTGGTGATTGATCGGCCGTCGACGCAGTAGGTGAAGCCGTCGTTCTTGATGGTCATGAACACCGCGGCTGCGACCGTGCCTACGGACAGCAGGCCAGCCTGGTCGTAGATGGCCCTCATCCAGCCGGACTCGACCAGGACGGTTCCGCCGGCGGCCGCATAGGCCGCGACCCCACATACGGACAACTCAGCCACCGAACACGGGGTGACACCCATCCGCCGCAAAGCCTCCCGAGGGGACACATCCCGCACGAAGCCGGCCGAGAGCCAGGTCTCCCCGGTGCCATCGGTGAACTCCTCTCGAAGCCATTCGTAGGTCAATGCCGTGGCACCGCTCATTCGTCCGCCTTCCGCGAGGAGCCGTAACGCGGTGATCATGGCACGACGAGCCGTGTCAACGGGCGTTGAGGGCCGGGCGACCGGTGCTGGTGCCGCACCAGGTAGGCGTAGTGGCCGTCGTGGGTCATGAGTTGGTGATGGGTGCCCGCCTCGATGATCTGGCCGCGGTGCAGTACGACGATCAGGTCCGCGTCCTGGATCGTGGACAGCCGGTGGGCGATGATGACCTGGGTCTGGCCGAGCCTGAGCAGGTTGCGGCGGATGCGTTCCTCGGTGACCGCGTCCAGCGCCGCAGTGGGCTCGTCCAGCAGCAGGATGCGGGGGCGGTGGACCAGGGCACGGGCCAGCGCCAGGCGCTGGCGCTGGCCGCCGGACAGGCGCGTACCGCCCTCTCCGACGTTGGTGTCGTAGCCCTGCGGGAGGCGCACGATCTCGTCGTGGAGTTCGGCCAGGCGGGCGGCGTGCTCGACCGCCTGGTGGTTGACGGGGGTGAAGCCCGCGATGTTGGCGGCGATGGTGCCGGAGAACAGGTGTGGCTGCTGGGTGACCACGCCCACCTGCCGGCGCAGCCACTGCCGGTCGAGTTCTTGCAGCGGGATGTCGTCGAAGCGGACCTGTCCGGCGGTCGGCTCGGTCAGGCCGATGAGGGTACGGCCGAGGGTGGTCTTGCCGGATCCCGACGCGCCGACGATGGCGACCCGCGCGCCGGCCGGGATGCGCAGGGAGAGGTCGCGGAGCACCGGCGTACGGGCGTCGTAGCCGACGCTGATCTTGGTGACGGTGACGCTGCCGCGCAGCCCGCCGTCCGGACGGACGCCGCCGATGCGCTCCTGCGGCGTACCCATCAGGTCGGCGATGCGGCCCAGGTGTGCGGCGGCCAGTTGCAGCTGGTAGACGATGCCCAGGAGCGACGCGAGCGGCGTGGTCGCGGCGACGGCGAGGGACACCAGGGCGAGCCGGTCGCCCAGCGTCCCGGAGGTCGAGGCGAACACGGTCACCAGCAGGCTCAGGTGGAGCGCGATCTGCAGGGTGGTGGTGGCGGTCTGGACCGCGGCCACGTGCCGGTCCCGGGCCGCCCCGGTGGTCAGCTCCTCCTCGTGGTGGACGCGCCAGCGGTCCGCGGCGGCCGCCTCTCCGCCGGAGGCCTTGATCGCCTCGATGCCGGCCAGGCTGTCGACCATGGTGGCCTGGGTGGCGGCGGTGGTGTGCAGGGCGGCGAAGGCCAGGTGCATGCCGCGGCGGGCGGTGGCCAGGACCACACCGGCCTGCAACGCCGCCGCCGCGAGCGTCACCAGCCCGAGCCCGGGCGCGGCGAGGATGAGCAGGGTCAGGTACGTCACCGCGGTGGCCAGGTCGAACAGGAAGGCCAGCGACTGTTCGGTGAGCAGATCGCGCAGCATGGCCACCCCGCTGAGCCGGCTCAGCAGGTCGCCGCTGGAGCGGCGCTGGAAGAAGCGGTACGGCAGCGCCAGCGTGTGGCCGACGAGTGCGCGCATCCCCTCGGCCGCCACCGAGGTCTGCAGCCGGATCAGCATCCGGGCGCGGGTCCAGGACGTCAGCCCGTACACCAGCACGACGCACAGCGCGGCGGCCGCCAGCGTCGTCGCGTCCATCGCCACCGGCCGGTCCACCACGAGTTTGGTGAACAGCGGCACGGCCAGCCCGAGCAGCTGCGCCGTCAGCGAGGTCAGCAGCACCGCGACGATCAGCCCCCGGTTGGCCAGCGCGGGTGCCAGCAGCGGGCGCAGCACGCGCCAGGGCCGGGGCCGGGCGGCGGGGGTGAGCCCGGCGGGGGCGTCGGCCAGCAGGACCTTGCCGGAGTATCCGGCCTGGAACTGCTGCTGCGACAGTCTCCGCCGGCCCCGCGCCGGATCGATCACGGTGGCGCCGCGTGGGCCGATGTGCTCGACGACGACGAAGTGGTTGTTCTCCCACACGGCGATGAACGGCGCGGGCAGCGCGTGGAGGGTGTCGATCGGGGCGCGGCAGGCCCGTAACCGCAGCCCGAAGCGGGCCCCGGCCTGGATCATCTCGCGCAGGCTCACCCCGTCCACGCCTTCGGCCAGGTGCTCGCGTACTTCCGCCAGGCCCGTGCGGCGGCCCAGCGCGCTGAGCACCATGGCCAGGCAGGCGGCGCCGCAGTCACTGCGGGCCAGTTGCATCCGCAGCGGCACGCGGCGTCTCACCACCGCACCTCCCCGATCCGGTACGCCATTTCCCTCACCGTCACATCCGCCCGATCGCGCTCAGAGCCAGAACCACTGGATCTCCGCGGTACGCCGCCGCTCGTCCAGCCACTCCTGGAGGGCCGCGTCCCGCGCTGCTTCCAGCACTTCCGGCGCGCCGGGGTCGGGCGGGACGACCTCGTGGACCGCCCCGGCCAGATGGCCGCCTTCGTAGGGGACCGGCCCGATCGCCGTTCGCTCGGCCGCCGTCCGCAGGGGCTCGGGCAGACGCGGGGTGAGCGTGGTGGCGGCGTGCAGCTGCAGTCTGTGCCCGGGGCGTTCGAGGGCGGCCAGGGAACGGGCCGCGAAGTCCTGCACCGGCCCCTCCGACAGGGCGCGCAGCTCGTCGGCGTGGGGACCGGTCACCCACACCGCGCGCCGCATCGTGAAGTCCTCCGGGTGCTCGGCCAGGTGGCGGCGGGCGGGTTCGCCGGCGAAGCGATAGCGGATGCGGGCGATGATCGCCTGGGTACGGGCGTGGGTCCGGAACATCTCCGGCGACATGCCCGCCTCGGCCAGCCACTCCAGCGTCTGCGCCTTGCCGGTGAGCCCACGGCGGCGACGGAACTCGTCGGCGGCCGCCTGGATCTCGGTCTCGGTCGGCGACTGCAGGGCGCCCTCCAGCTCGTTGAGCAGGATGCGGTGGTCCACCAGCCGCTCGTGGAGTTGCTGGTCGCGCACGCCCAGGGCGCGGATGGTGGACAGCGCCACCGCGATGGACAGTCCGACCCCGTCCACGCTGAGGACGTTGGCCGCCGCCCAGTGGGTGGAGTGGTCCACCAGCCACGGGACGCCGTCTTCCGCCTCGGCCGACAGCGCGACGGTGCCGCCCTCGGGGTGGTCGAGGAGCAGGTCGTAACCGACCCGGGTCGTCCCCGGCGGCTCGTCGACGACCAGTTGGGCGCGCAGGTGCGGCCGCGCGGCGGCCCAGTCACGCGCGCGCCGCCGCGCCTCGCCCACCTGGTCCTGCGCGGTCGGCAACCCCCGCAGGAGCGCGACCGCCCCGGCGAGGTCGTCGGCGAAGGAGGTACGGACGGCAGTGCGCTGGTCAGTGGGCATCGGCGGAGTCCTTTGAATCGGGGCCGGTGGTGGTGGCGGTGGTGAGCCAGTCGGCGATGGCATCGCTGATGGGCATGCCGGTACGCAGCTCGACGAAGGCCCATTGGCCGTTGACGTTGAGCTCCAGGAAGACGTACCGGCCGTCCGGGGTCACGATGAAGTCCAGCGCGCCGAAGCTCAGGCCCAGCCCGGCCACCAGCCGGACACATCGGTCGGCGATGTCCTGCGGGAGGTCGTAGGCCGCGTAGCCCACCTTGGTGTCGTCGTAGTGCCGCCAGTCCACGGTGGTGAGCCGCGAGGTCTGGGAGTCGATGCGGGCGGCGAACACCTGCTCGCCCACCACGGTCACCCGCAGCTCGTACGCCTTGGGCAGGTTCGGCTGCAGTATCGCCGGGCCGTGCCGGAGCCGGTGCCGCCCGGTCAGCCGCCGCCTGGGCACCGTCGCGGTGAACAGGTGACGAGCCTCCCCGTCCAGCGTGAACGGGTGGAATCCGAGCGTCTTGGTGATCATCCGCCCGCCGGCCTGGTTCCACAGCGGCACCAGGACCTCGGGATCGTTGGTCACCACCGTGTCGGCCACGGTCAACCCGAGCTTGGCGGCCCGGTACAGATGCAGGAGCTTGTTGTCGACGGCCGCCGTGTACTGCGGCGGCGCGGGCATCCACCGGGCCCCGACCATGAGGTCGTACGCGCCGGTGACAGCGATCTTGGCCGTGTGCTCGGCGAAGGCGCGCTGCGACGGCTCCGGAACCTCGAGCGCGGACGGCCGGTCGGGGCGCCGGTCCCACACCGCGCTCACCTTCGACAGGTCGTACGTCTCGCCCCGATAGGTCAGCACCTGGCGCCAGCGGCCGTCGAGACAGCTGGTGGTGAGGGTGGAGGCTCCGGGATAGTCGGCCTCGTCCCACCACAGCAGCGGCACGCCGCGCTCGCGCAGCTTGGGCAGCACGACGTGTATCGAGTCGTCGCGGTGGCTGCTGATGATCAATAACACAGTCGTTCGGTCCTTTGCTGTCGCAACAGCGGGGAGCCGCTTGACGGGCTCCCCGCTGCTCACCGGGCCGCGGTCATCGCGGTCGGATCACGTCTTCCAGCAGTCGCCCTTCTGGCTGGCGGTGCAGAGATAGGTGCTCCAGTCCGGTTCCATGCCCGCGATCACCTCCAGCTCCTCGCCGTCGAGCTCGGAGACACCGGCGGGAAGGTCCTCGATGTTCAGCATGCTGTTCACCCCCCTTCTGGTTGCGCAGGGCCGTGATCTACGACCCTGCGAGTGATCGTGGCGATCACGACTTGTGATCCACTGCAAAGGCGGCTGAAGCTGACTGCGAACGCAGGTCAGCACGACTGACATCCCGCGTCCTCGCGCTCTTAGGCTGCTCGCCATGGACAACGGCGGAACGTCTCTTCGAGCGGCGGACATCACTGCGGCGCTGGACACGGTGCTCACGGCCATGCGAGCCGCGGGTGCCGACATCGCTTACCGCCTGGGGGCACGAGCGCGGCTCTCCTTCAGGGGGTTCAGCTTCCTGTCGGGGACATCGACCTCCTGGTGGCGCGGCGAGAGGAGGTGGATGAGTTCGGTGCCGCGCTCGCCTCGTTCCCCTGCCTTCACGCCGCCTCGTGGATTCCGGCGTCCGCGCAATACTTCGCCAGGTACGAGGTGCACGGGGTCAAGGTGGAGATGAGCACCGTCGAGAGGCAGACCGACTCCGACGCGATGGAATGCGTCGGTCGCGGCCCATGGCAGCACTGCGTGTGGATCGCATGTGGCTCGCACCAGGTTCCCGCGGTTCGTCTGGAATTACGGCTGGCGACGGAACTCGTACGGGACAGGGCCGACCGTTACGAACCCCTCCTCGACCACATGAGCGCGCAGGGGTGCGACTTCGACCTGTTGCATCGGGCCATGACGGGCCAGGGCCTGTCGGCGGAACGGCAGCGCCTGGTCTGGGATCGCCTCGCCACGTCACGATGACCCGCGCTCGGAGTGGTGCATCATCGGTCCATGACGGATGAGGCCGGCTACCTGCTCGACAACGCGCGGGCCGAGGCCGGGGTGCGTTTCGCGGCGCTGTCGGCCATCTTCGATCCCCCGACGTTCCGGCGGATCGACAGCCTCGGCATCGAGCCCGGGTGGCGGTGCTGGGAGGTCGGCGCCGGGGGGCCGTCCGTCCCGCGAGGGCTGGCCGAGCGCGTCGGTCCCACGGGCCGCGTCCTGGCGACCGACATCGACGTCTCCTGGATCCGTGATGCGGCCGGCCCGGTGGTGGAGGTACGCCGGCATGACGTCGCCCGTTCCGACCCTCCCGATGAGGCGTTCGACCTCGTGCACGCGCGCCTGGTGCTGGTGCACGTCGCCGACCGCGAACGTGCCCTGCGGTCGATGGTCGCGGCGCTGAAGCCCGGCGGCCGGCTCCTTCTCGAGGACGCCGACCCCGCGCTGCAACCGCTGAGCTCCCCGTACGAGCAGGGGGAGCGTGAGCGGCCGGCCAACCGGATCCGTGCCGGGTTCCGCGCGATGCTGGCCGGGCGCGGCGCCGACCTCGCGTACGGACGGCGGCTCCCCGGGCTGCTCCGCGCCGCCGGGCTGGTCGACGTGGCGGCCGAGGCGTACTTCCCGATCGCCTCCCCCGCCTGCGACCTGCTGGAGACGGCGACCATCGCGCACATCCGCGAGGGCCTGGTCGCCGGCGGCCACGCGACCGAGGAAGAGGTCGAGCGGCACCTGGCCAACGTGGCGGCCGGCGGCATGGACCTGGCGACCGCGCCGATGGTGTCGGCCTGGGGACGCGCCCCGGAGTGAACTACGCCGAGACTCCGGGCGGTTCCGCCGTCCGCCCGCGGGTGGCGCCGTTCTGGACGGAAAATCGCCGAGTATCCGCAAATGTGAATTAATCGGAACCAGCGTCATGGCATGTCTCACGACATGCAAAGAAACGCCAAAATATTTGTGCGACGACGCCTTCTTTAAAGGTATCGAATTTGACGGGTTATTGGGGTTCATTGAGGTGAATGAGATAATCCTTGCGGGTATGTACGCTTCTGTCTGAATGCCTACCGAGATGTGGGCGTCGGATTTCGCGTCGATTTATCCATGAATGGAAACGAGAGCACGTGAATACTGAAATTCGGCATTTGCCGACGCCGCGCAGCGCCCGTATCGCCAAGCTGGCTCTGGCCGCTGCGGCCACCGGTCTCATGTTCGTTCCGCTGGGCCAGGCAGTGGCGAGCGCGAGCGTGGGCTACGTCCCGACGCAGCCGGCCGCGAACTGCGCGAGCGAGTGGGGCGTGTGCGACGTCCTCTGGTGGGGCCGCGAGGACAAGCACGACCACGACGAGAAGTTCGAGCACGGCAAGAAGTTCGATCACGACAAGTTCGAGCACAACGAGTTCGAACATGAGAAGAAGTTCGAGCACGACGAGAACGAGCACGACAAGAAGTTCGAGCACGACGAGAACGAGCACGACAAGAAGTTCGACCGCGACAGGTTCGAGCACGACAAGAAGTTCGACCGCGAGAAGATGGACCGCGACAAGAAGTTCGACCGCGACAAGAAGTCCGATCGCTTCAAGTTCGACCACGTCAAGATCGACCACATCAAGTTCGACCATGACAAGAAGTTCGAGCAGGAGAAGAAGTTCGACCGCGACAAGTTCGAGCATGACAAGAAGTTCAAGCACGACGAGGCCGAGCGCGAGAAGAAGTTCGAGCACGACGAGTCCGAGCATGACAAGAAGTTCGAGCACGACGAGAACGAGCACGACAAGAAGTTCGAGCACGACAGAAAGTTCGAGCACGACAAGAAGTTCGACCACGACAAGTTTGACCACCACCACGACTGGTAAGTCGTAACGCACGGTACGAACCAAGGTGAGAAGGCCCGCCTGGAGATGAGCTCGGCGACGACGTCCTCCGTCGAGACCGAGGGCATCCCCTGGCACTGTGATCGGCGATTGAGTCGAAATCGCTCTCGGCCGCCCGAAAACGCGGGTGACAAAATGCCGTGGCAATTATTTTGCCACGGCATTTTCGCTTGGCGTCATCCGAGCCGGCGGAGTTCGGAGTGGCAGGCCGGCGTCGACGACTCATCCTCCAGGGCAGTCGCTGTCTCCACCGCTGTACTCGGCGCAGTAGCCGGACGGCAGCGGCGGCGGACCGCGGCGCAACTCCGCTTGGCGCGCATCCATGTACAGGCCTCGCAGGACAAAACCGACGCACGCCAGAGGCACAGCCCGGCAGAACCATGCCTCCCGCATGCCCGACGCCCTCCGCCACGAAGCCACCCACCTGCCCGAACCGGCAGCGGCGCGATTCCCTGCAGGGAATCGCGGTGGCGCGGGGGAATCAGCACACTGCTGTGCATGAGCAACCCACTCGACATCAAGCAATGGGCCGACCGATACGTCGCCCAGTGGAACGAACCCGATCCGGCCGCGCGGGCCGCGCTCATCCGCGAAATGTGGGCGCTCGACGGGGTCCAGGTGCTGGTCGACCCGCCGCAGGAGATCCGTGAGGCCGCCGCGGGGCTGGCGTTTCCGGTGCCGCCGCTGGAAGTCCGGGGTCACGACGCCTTGAACGCCAGGGTGACCCGTGCGTACGAGATGTTCGTCGCGTCGGGCGAGCACCTTTTTGAGTGCGCCGAAGAGGCGTCCCTCCTCATGTCCAACGTGCTCGGCATCCGGTGGTCGATGGTGTCGGCCCACACGGGACAGGCCGTCGGCGGCGGCCTGGACATCCTCGCCCTGGACAGCGATGGGCGGATCCGTACCGACCACCAGTTCATCGGAGTGAGTTGATGCGCTTCACCAGGATCACCCGCACGGAGGACGGCGGATCAGCGTTCGAGGACGGCGAGATCGCACTGGAACACCGGCAGGTGGCCGACGGGGTCCCGGCCATGGCCGTCGGCGGGCTGCCGTCGAGAGATGGCGTGCAGTTCCTGCGCAGTGCCGCGTTCGACAGCACCGCGCACCCGGCGCCACGTGAGCAGTGGGTGGTGATGCTGCGCGGGGTGATCGAGGTGACGGTCAGCGACGGCGGCCGGCGTCGCTTCGGTCCCGGCGACCTCGTACTCGCCGCCGACACCACAGGAATGGGGCACGTCACGGCCGGCGTCGGCGACCCGCCGTTCGAGGCGCTGTTCATCCCCGTCTGACCGCCGACGCGAATCCGGCGCGAGTAGCCGTGGAGCGCTTGGGGCCCGGCTTGCGCCAGCTCGCGCGGCGCCTCCGCGGGCTCGACCCGCGCCTCCCCGTGGAGGTCGCGCAGGCTCCGGCCGATCAGGCAGGGATGGCCGGCTGCCGTTCCTCGTGCCTGCCCAGCACCGCGAGGGTCAGGGTCACGGCGACCGACCCGAACGCCAGCACCGTCATCGCCGCGGCCGGGGAGGTCAGTTGGGCCACCACGCCCGCGAGGGCCGCGCTGACGCCCTGCATGGTGGACATGCCGACGGAGTGCAGGCCGAGGGCTTGGCCCGCGAGGTCGTCCGGGGTGAGGGACATCAGGCGTTCCTGCAGGACCAGGCTCGCGCCGAAGCCGACGGAGGCGACGACGGCGGCCACGGCCGACAGCGCCACTCCCGGCTGCAGGACGAAGAACAGGTACGGCGTCGCCAGCAGCAGGCGCAGCGGGACCGCGAGACGGGGGCGCAACGCGGGCGGCACCAGGCGGCCCACCGCCACGTCCCCCAGGAACATGCCCAGCGCCCCGCACGCGAACAGCGTGCCGGCGGCTCCGGGGGCGTACGAGATGTAGAGCGACTCGCAGCCGACCACCAGGCCGTTGGGGATCCACAGGCCCAGGTACGTCAGGCGGCGGGAGCGCGAGGACCACAGGAGGGCGTTGGTGCGCCAGGTCGCCGAGACGGACGGGCGCCCGGAGGAGCGCGGCGGGCGGGCCGTGAGGCCCAGGCGGGTGGCGAGGGCCGACATCACGTACAGCGCCACCGCCAGGAGCAGGCATGTCCTCGGGGTCAGAAGCGTCAGCAGCGCGGCGCCCGTCGCGAACCCGGCCACCTGCATCAGGCCCCAGAGCATGTTGAACACCGAACGGCCCAGGACGTAGCCGTCTTTCGACAGGATTTCGGTCAACAGTCCTGAGCGCGCTCCCCCGCCCAGGGACGCGATCAGGCCCTGCGCCAGCACGATGGCGAAGACCGCCGCGACCGGCAGACCGGGCAGCGCCAGCACCGCGGTACCGGCCGCGAAGGCGAGGGCGAGGCCGGAAAGGATCGCGCGCGGGGGCAGGCGGTCGGCGCCCGAGAGCAGGAACGTGGCCCCCGCCAACTTCGCCAGCTGCGGGCCGAACATGCTCACCGCCGACAGCAGCGGCGAGCCGGTGGCCTGGAAGACCAGCGTGCCGAGGGCCAGGGCGCCGATCGTCTGAGCCGCGGCGAAAGCGGCATAAGAGAGCAGGAACGGGGTGAACTCGGGGGTGCGGAACAGGGTTCGATAGCTGCGCATACGTCGGAGTCTCGGAGCAGCCCGGGGGTCGTGTTTACTGTTTCGCCGACGCGCGAAAGGTTGACCGCATGGGCCTGTGGCAGATCGACACCGACGTCCTCGCCCGTAGCCGGTTCGTGCTCTCGCCGTTCGCCGAGACCTTCGCGAGCCTGAAGCTGCTGCACGCGGGGACCGGTGCCCATCCGGGCGAGGAGGCCTGGCTGCGCGCGCACCTGCCCGGCTACCGCGCGCGCCTCGCGGCCGACCGGGTGGCCGCGCTGGTCGTACGGGCGGCGCTCGGCAGGTCGTGGATCGCCGACTTCTTCTGCCCCACCTCGTGCGAGGGGGAGAGTTTCGAGGAGACCGTGGCCCGGGTGCGGGCGACCGGGGCCGAGGAGGCGCGGGCCAACCTCCGCGTGTCCCTCCGGGGCCCGCTCCCCGGCGCCTTGGAGCGGGACGACCTGCCCGAGCGGGCGACCGCGCTCCTCACGTACGTCTGGGAGGAGACCGTACAGCCGTACTGGGAGCGTCGGCGACGCGTCCTGGAGGCCGACATGGTCGCGCGGACCGCGCGGGTGAGCCAGGGCGGCTGGGCGGCCGTGCTGGACTCGCTGAAGCCGGGGACGCGGTGGCTCGGGGAGAGCCGGTTCCAGGTCAACCTGAACGCGTATCAGCCGCGGGAGATCGCCGCCGGGGCAGACCTGCTGTTCATGCCGGTGACGCCGAGAACCGGGTGGGTGTCGTGGGAGGGACGGGAGCGGTACGCCGTCGTCTATTCGTGTCTCGGGGTGCTCGCCGAGGACCACGATCGGCGGCCCCTCCCGGCCGGGCTCGGGGCGCTGATCGGGACCGCGCGGGCCGGATTGCTGGTGCTGCTGGGGACTCCCATGAGCACGACCCAGCTGGTCGCCGTGACCGGCCAGGGGCTGGGCTCGGTGGGCCGGCATCTGCGGGTGCTGCTGGACGCGGGGCTGGTGGAGCGGCGGCGGGCCGGGCGGTCGGTGCTGTACGTGCGGACGGCGGCCGGGGAGGTGCTCGTGGAGGCATCGGGGACCGGTCCCGCCCAGGCGGCGAAGAAGGCGTCGAGGTAGGCCGCGGCGTCCGGCTCGGACGCGTCGTGCAGCCATGAGGCCAGATCGAACAACGGGTTCGTGACGGTGGCGAAGCTCCAGTCGTGCAACAGGATCTCGTCGTCGCGCACGACCACATTGCCCGGGTGGAAATCGCCGTGGACGATCGCCGCCGGGATGGCCGCCTCGTCCAGGCGCTCGGCGCACTCGACCAGATACGGCGTCAGTGCCTGCAGCCGGTCGGCCTCCTCCTCGGTCAGCGCCCGGTCCAGGTTCTTCGCAAGCTTGGGCGCCCGCCAGATGTCGTCGCGGACCAGGGTCGACCGTACGCCGTCGGCCAGCGAGGCCGGGGTGAGCGGGACACACCCCGCGGCGATCAGCTCGTCCCCGCGGTGAATGGTCTCCTTCTGCACCGTGACCAGCTGTGTCAGGCATGCGCGACGCTGCTCTGGGGAGATCGCCCAGCCGTCCACGCCGCCGAAGTCCTCCGCGAGCCACCAGCGGTCACCGGGTGACGTCGCGGTGATGGTGGCGAACGGCGCGATGCGCAATGACGCCAGGTATCGAGTGATGTCCGGTTCGCGAGCAAGCCTCGGCAGGACCGCCTTCAGGTACAGGTCACCCCGGTAAGTCGGCGTGCGCAGCACGGCGGACATGCTCCAGTGCTTGACCTGGCGGCTCGGACCGAGCCGCACGCGACCGGCAGCCTTGATCTCCCCGTCGATGTAGGACTCGGCTCGCTCGAACCAGCCGGGCCCGAACCAGTCGGAGGCGGGCGGCCGGGATCGCGCCGCCCGGCAGTCGAGTGCCAGGCTCTGCCCGGTCACCGCATCCTGACCGTGCCACGCGAACCCATCGGCGGAGACCGGCCGCGCCCTGCTCTCCGCCAGCAGCACCACCGTCGTAAAGTCCAACGGCTCCAGGACCACCGTGGTCAGCCCGAGTTCGCGACGAACGCGATCGGTCAGCTCGCTGTCCATCGGCGGCCACCTGCCGTCGAACCGCATCCGCGGCAGCGCCGGATTGCCGCCGGCCATGTCGCACAGCACGGCGCCGTCCTGGTCGACGATTGCCAGCACGGCTTCCGACGACATGATCAACCCTCCAAGGATCGACGGAGTTCACGGGATAGCGCGCGGCGTCGTTCATGACTTGTATTCGTCCTGGTGGACAGTCTGCGAGGGCTCGGTGCGGGCAACCCGCACCTCCTGAGCGGCATGATCACAGCTCGCTTCACTGAGTGATCAGGCGCATCCGCTGGATGTCGACCCCGACGGGGGAGATCGTAGCCTCCAGACCGTCCTCGGGCACGCGCCAGCGGCCGGGGAAGGCCTTCCGCAGCGCCCGGATCGCGACGACCGCCTGGCTGGTGGCCAGTCGCAGGCCCAGGCAGACGTGGATGCCCGTGCCGAAGGACAGGTGCGGGTTGGGGTCGCGCGTGGCGTCGAACGCGTCGGGGGCCGCGAACACCAGCGGGTCCCGGTTGGCGCGGCGGATCGAGGCCACCACCCGCGCCCCGGGTGGGATCGTGACGCCGTCCACGTCCACCTGGGCAGTGGTGAAGCGTTCCGTGCCGCCCGCCGGCGGCAGGTAGCGCAGCACCTCCTCCACCAGGCCGGGCGTCGGCGCCGTGGGGAAACGTTCCAGGCACAGGACCGCGTGATAGATCAACCTGGTGGTCGTCTCGTGGCCCATGACGATGAGCGTGGTGACCAGATCGAGCAGTTCGCTCTCGTCGAGCGCCGCCGCCAGGGCCGGGATCATGCCGCCCCTCGGCTCGGCGACCACCTCGCGGATGCAGGTGCGCAGTTCGGCCAGGTCCTGGTGGAAGCGCGCCTGCCGTACGGGGTCCTCGGCGTTGGCGCCGGCGAACTCGGAGATCGTGATCGTCCAGCGTACGAAGTCGGCCCTGCGCTCTGGTGAGATGCCGAGCAGCCCCGCGAGCGTGGCGACCGTCAGCGGCGAAGCGAACCCGTCCACCACCTCACCGGGCCCCTCGACCAGCAGTTCCCTGGCGGTCTCGGCGATGGAGGGCTCCAGGGCCGACACCGCGCGGGGAGTGAAAACCCTGGCCACCAGGCGGCGCAGTTCGTGATGGCGGGGCGGATCGAGCGACGGCAGGCTGCGCAACACGGGATTGTCGTGGTGAGGTGCCGGATGTGCGCCGTGGGTGAGTTCATCGGAGGAGAAGGCGGCGTGGTCGCTGAGGATCCTGCGGACATCGGCGTGCCGGGAGACCACCCACGCCTCGAACCGCTCATCGAACTGGACCGGGCCGGGCGCGGGTGGATGGGCGAAGATACGTTCCTTGACAGACATGCCCTCCACCCTGGGCGAACGGCCTGGCAAACCGCTGCCGGATCGCTGCCGTACACCCGCTGGAAAGGGCGACGGCCTGCCTGGCCATCAGTCGATCATCTCGGAGCCTGAGGCCCCCGCCGGAGGCGAAGGAGTGCGTTTCGGCTGTGTGCCCTCGTAGGGTTCGTTCATGGATTGGCAGACTTGGCACGATGAGTACGACGTCCCCGGTTCACAGTTGGCGCGGCGCTTGCAGGTCGTCCAGGAACGGATACGGCTGGCGTTGGATGGCTGCCCGCCCGGTCCGCTGAAGCTCGTCAGTCTCTGCTCGGGTCAGGGCCGCGACGTGCTGGAGGTGCTGACCGATCATCCCCGCCGTGACGATGTTCGGGCGCGTCTGGTCGAACTGGACCCGGGCAACACCGCCATCGCCGAGGAGGCGATCAAATCGGCGGGACTCCGGCAGGTCGAAGTGGTCACGGCCGATGCCGCGCTCACTGACCATTACCGGGATTCGGCGCCTGCCGAGATCGTGCTCGTGTGTGGGGTGTTCGGCAACATCACGGATGAGGACATCGAGCGCACGATCGACACTTGTACCCAGTTGTGCAAGACCGACGGCACGATTATCTGGACTCGGCACCGCGGGGCTCCTGACCGGGTGCCGTTGATCTGTCGCTGGTTCGAGGAGCGTGGCTTCGAACGCGAATGGCTATCGGAGCCGGATGCCGGCTTCGGTGTCGGCGTCCACCGCTTCACGGGTCAGTCGCGTCCCCTGATCTCGGGACGGCGCATGTTTACCTTCGCCGGCTATGACGTGTCCCACCCGTCAACGGGCCGCTCAGAGCGGCATCCGACTGCACACCCCTGAAATGCAGAAGGGGCCCTGCAGGGCCTCTGAGCTGCGCTTACTGCGTGTGGCCTCCTTGGTGACGTAAACCACACAAGCAGGCGAGACCGTCCATTGATGAGTGGATAATCTTCTATAGATTGAATCCATCGCTGTATATAGTTACAGCGTGTTCACGCTCCAATCCCTGCTGGATCGCGCCTCGCTCGAACTCCGTGTGCTGGTGCCGGGCCGACCGGGCGCATTGGACGCGCCCGTCGCGTGGGTGCACAACACCGAGCTGCCCGACCCTTCGCACTACCTACGCGAAGGGGAGATCGTGCTGACCAACGGGTTGTGGCTCGAACGGGTGCCTCCCGCGCAGTTCGTGACGAACGTCAAGAAGGCCAAGGCCAGTGGCATCGTGTTCGGCTTGCGCGCGGAGATGCCGGAGACTCCCGACGCGCTGGTCGAAGCCTGTCGCGAAGCGGAGTTGCCGCTGCTGGAGATCTCCGTCGCGGTGCCGTTCACGGCGGTCTCGCAGGCCATGGCCGACATGCTGACCGACGAACGCAAGCAGTCGCTCGTCGGTATGGTGCGCCGGGGAGACGCCCTGGCCACGGCGATCTCCCGGGGTGCCGGTGCCTCCGGCGTGCTCGATGTCCTGCGCCGTGAGCATGACCTGCCCCTGGCGGTGGTCGACAGGATGGCGCGTTCCCTCGCGGTGGCCGGCGCGAGCCTGGACAGCGACCAGCTGCATGCCGTGGCCACGGCATTGGCCAAGAAGCCTCCGGCACTGGAGGTGGATCTGGGAGATTTGGGGCAAGCGGCGCTGTTTCCGGTGGGTGCCGTCGGCGACATCGACGCGGCTCTCATCTGCCTGCGCCCTTTGCGTGAGCTCACCACGCCCGAGCGGCAGGCGCTGGAGCAGACGGCTCGGTTCCTCAGCCTGGAGGTGGCGAAACAGCAGGCGGTCCAGGCGATCGAGATGCGCTTCGCCAGCGAGCTCCTGGAGATGGTCCTCTCGGGAGGCTGGCGGGCGACCGAGGTTCCTGGCCGGCTCCGCGCGTTCGGCGTGGATCCGAGCGGTCCGCTGGCCGTGTGCGCCGTGGCGTTCGCGGACGGCGAGGCCGCGACGGTGCACGGGCTCGCGGAGGTGATCGTGGAGTTCTACGCCGTCGAGGGAGTGCCGGCAGTCGTGGCCGGCGGCACGCAGGACGTCGTCGCCGTCCTGCCGTGGCGTCATCCCGAGCACGAGCTGCCGTCGCTCGCCCAGCGCCTGGTACGGAGCATCGAACGGCGCTTCCCTGGGCTGTGCCCGGTCGTCGGCCTGGGAGGGCTCGCGGCCCACGCGGCCGAGCTGCGCCCTCAGCTCCTGCAGTCCAGGGAGGCGTGCCGCGTGCTGCGGCGCACCCGCACGGGTCCGTCCGTGCGGGCCTTCGCCGAGCTGGGCACGCACCGGCTGCTCCTCGGGCTGCTCGACGCCGAGACCTTGAACGAGTTCGCCGGCAAGATCCTCGGCCCGATGAAGGACCATGACGCGCGGCGGAGCGGCGAGCTCGAGCTGACGCTGCGTACGTTCCTCGATCATGACGGGCAATGGGCGGCGACGGCCGGAGCGTTGCACATCCACGTCAACACCCTGCGCAACCGGCTGGCCAAGATCGCCGAGCTCACCGGCAGGGACGTGGGGCGTACGGAGGACCGGGTCGATCTGTTCCTGGCGCTGACCGTCGAGGCGATGGACTGGGCTCAGTCCGGGTAGACGTCCGGATCCACCACCGGGGGCCGGGGCCGGCGCACGGTCAGGCCGGCGTCCACGGCCGAACGCTCGGCGACGTCACGGCAGCGGGCGAAGGACACGTCCGCGCAGCTCTGCGCGTACTCCAGGAACTGCCGCAACGCCAGCGCACGGCCGGGCCGGCCGGACAGGAACGGGTGAACGCACAGGTTGAACAGGCCGCCGTAGTGGCGCATCCCGTCGAGCTCGGCCCGCCACAGTTCCAGCACCTTCACCGGAGACTCGATGACGGAGCCCACATGAGGTGCGGGCAGGAACGCGTACTGCTCCCAGTCGTCGAGCGACCAGTGGACGGGCAGCTCGACGATCTCGCCTGCGGGCGTGACCACTTTGTACGGCTTGTCGTCCCCCATGAGAGAGGAGTCGTAGCGCAGGCCGTACTCCGCGACCAGGTCAGCCGTCCGCCAGGACGCTTCCCACAGCGCCGCTCGGTGTCCCCGGATCTCGATGCCCTGGCTGTCGAAGACCGCCAGCGCGCGCTCGAAGTCCGCGCGCTCCTCCTCGGCGGTCATCGATGTGGGCGGCCGGTGGCTGTAGGAGTGGTGCGCCACCTCGTGGCCCCGCTCGACGATCGACGGGGCGAGTGCGGGGCGGTGCTCGGCAACCCAGCCGGGCACGAAGAACGTGGCGGGGACGCCCAGCTCGTCCAGAAGATCGAGGATACGGGGCAGGCCGACCTCGGGACCGTATGCCTGGTGGGACATCGTGCTCGCGTGGTCGGCGAAGCCGCGGCCCTGCGCGAGCACAGGGGTCTCCGCGTCCACGTCGAAAGTGAGCGCCACGACCGCGGCGGACCGGCCACGCCAGCCGCCGCGGATCTCGCCCGCCTGCTCGACTCGTCCGGGCGCGCTCAAGCCGGCACTCCGGCCGCCGGTCGCCACAGGCGGGCGTTGCTCAGCGTCGCCATGGGCTGGAGCATCTGGCGGTCGAAGCCCGCCATGGGCAGCCCTTGGGCCAGGCGCTGCGGGAAGTCCGGGTTGGCGAGCGCTCCCCGGCCGAGGGTCAGTACGTCCGCGTGACCGTCCTGCAGCACCATGGCCGCCCGGGCGAGGTCGTGCATGCCGCCATTGGCCAGCACGGGCAGTCCGGTCACCTTCCGGGCCAGGCCCGTGATCGTCACCTGCCCGTCCAGGGTCGCGGTCTCCACCCAGTCCCGTCCTTCACTGGCGATGTGCAGGTAGCTCGCCCCCGCTTCGGCGAGCGCGGCGAAGATGATCTCCGCCTCCCTGGAGCCGCCCGCCCATCTGTGGGTGAAGTCGTTGACCTTGCCCTGCGACAAGCGGATCCCCACGCAGAAACGCGGACCGACCTCAGCGCGGATGGCGGAGACGATCTCTGCCGCGAGTCGTACCCGGTTGGCGACCGTGCCACCATAGCGATCGCCGCGCCGGTTGGTGTAGTCGGTCAGGAACTGGTCCACGAGATAGCCGTTGGCGCCGTGCACCTCGACCCCGTCGAAACCCGCTCGCCGGGCGCGTACGGCCGACGTCACGAAGCCGTGCACCACCTGATCGATGTCGTCCTGGCTCATCGCGCGGGGCGTCGGCCAAGAGCCGTACCCGCCGTATTCCGGCATCTTCTGCCCGCGCGGCGGGACGGCCGACGGCGCCGCCGTGTCGTCGCGGTAGCGGTTGCCCTGCGACAGCGCTCCCGCGTGCATGAGCTGAAGGACCATCGGCGCTCCGGCGTCGTGCACGTGGCTGACGACGTCCCGCCAGGCGGCCTCGTGACCGTCGGTGACGATGCCGGGCTGGTTGGCGTAGCTCTGGCTGTAGCGCGTATCGGTATAGGTTCCCTCGGTCATGACGAGGGAGAAACCGCCGCGGGCGAAAGCCGCGTAGTAGTCCGCCATCTCGGCCGTCGGCGTTCCGTCGGCGGCGGCGGACACCCTGGTCATGGGCGAGACGGCCAGCCGGTTGGCGAGGTGGAGCTCGCCGATGCGGTCCGGTCGCAGGGCGGGATGCTGGATGTCGTTCATCGTTCGCTCATTCCTTGACGTCGCTTGTGTCGTCCTGACCGTTGAGGAGATCGATCGCCAACGGCGTCGGCTTGTGCCCATTGATTCCGACCAGGTCCTGCGGGCAGGCCGAGACCACGAACACGCAGTCCATCGCCGCCTCCAACGTGATCGCGTCGTTCGGGCGGCTGATCGAGCTCAGCCAGCTCAGCCGGCCGTCGTCCGCCACGGGGATCCTCATGAACACGTTGACCGGCTGCGGGGTGACCGGGACGGCGAGACCGAGTCCAGCCATGCTCGTGGCCAGGTTGTCCGCGCAGGACGCGTGGAACCCCGACACGCCCAGAGCACGGTAGCGGGCCGGGTCGCAGGCGGCGATGAGCATGTCATGCCGCCCGGGCGAGGTGTCCTCCACCAGGGTGAGGACGGGCCTGCGCCGGTCGGTGACGAACTGCTCGCCGATCGCCGGGAACAGGCGGCTGGTGGCGGCTCGGGTGTGTGACGCGCTGAGGTGCTCGTTCACGTCGTCCGCGGCGAACGCGAACACGTCGCCGACCTGACCTCCCTGGAGGTCGGTGACCCGTACGCGCTGACCGGACCTGACCTTTACCGCCCGTCCTTCGGTGGCGGGCACGATAACTCGCATACCGACAGCCAACCAGCCGGCACACGGGCAGGCCATGGAGATTTCCCCTCCGTTTGTACGAGGAAGTGGATGAACCTACAGTTTCGCAAGGTCATCCGCTGGGACCCTCCGTCCTCCTGACGCCGGTCACGCGGCCTTGACGCGTGCCGCGCAGTCGAGAAGTGCGCGGTCCCGGCGCGCTGGGAGGCCGGCGCCGTCCGTCCCCCGCGCGCCGATCGGCAGGCTGACACCGGGCACGCCCTGCCAGTCGAAGAAGGCCGCAGAAACGCCGAAGAAACAAGCTGCGTGCTTGCATCCCCCTCGCAGATCTTTCCTCGTGAAAGGATTTCCATGGCGTTGTCGCATCCCTCCTCGTCTGACCACGGCCCTTCGCGCCGCTCCGCCCTCGGGTTCCTGGGCGCGGTCCCGCTGGCGGCCGGTGGTCTGTTCGCCTCGCAAGGAACCGCCGAGGCGAACGCCGACCGGTCCTCAGGCTCTGGCCGCATTCCCAAGGACCTGCGTCCTGGAGGCGCCTTCGACCAGCACATCAAAGAACTGGCGGACAAGGATCAGTTTTCCGGCACCGTGATGCTCGCGCACCGCGGCCGCCAAGTCCTGGCCCGCGCCTATGGCTGGGCGGACAAGGAAAGCAAGATCCGGAACAAGGTCGACACCATCTACGCTCTGGCCTCGTCCTCCAAGCCGTTCACCGGGCTGGCTGTCGTACAGCTCGTCCAGCAGGGCAAGCTCAAGTTCTACGACCTGGTGAGCAAGCATCTGGACGGCCTGCCGGCGGAGATGGCCGAACGCATCACCGTGCACCACCTCCTCACCCACACCAGTGGCCTGGGCGACGCCCGGCGCCCGGGCGAGCAGCCGCCACCGGAGCAGATCCACAACAGCTACGAGCAGCAGATGGCAAGCTTCTGGACGAATCTGAAGACCTTCGAGCTGGAGTTCGCGCCCGGGACGAAGAAGGCCTACAGCAGCATGGGCTACACCCTGCTCGGCGAACTCGTGGCGAAGGTCTCCGGCATGTCGTTCCAGGACTACGTCCGCCAGAACATCTTCCTCCCGGCCGGCATGGAGGACTCCGCCTACTACGACCGCCGCCAGTGGCTGACCGACAAGCGCATCGCTCACCCGTACATGTATCAAAAGGACGGTACGCGCGTCGACGCCGTCCGCAACCTCGACAAGGGCTCCGTCTACGGCGACGCCGGCCAGGGCAGCAACTCCGCCCGGGGATGGATGGGAACGGGCGGCGGCAACGGCTTCGCCACCGCCCCGGACCTTGTACGCTTCGCGATCGCGCTGCAAGGCGGCAAGCTCACCGCCCGGCCCTACACCGAGTTGTACGTGAACGGAAAGATCTCCGCCAAGCCGCTGAAGCCGGACACCTCCGGCAACTCCCTCCGCGGGGAGAACTTCCAGGCGTACGGGCCGGTGGCCTCCACCTACAACAACCAGCGCATCATCACCCACGGAGGCGGTGCGGGCGGCATATCGACGAGCTGGTCCATCTACCTTGACATGGACTGGACGGCCGTCATTCTGAGCAATTATGACCTGCAGAGCATCGAGCCGATCATCGACCTGGAACGACGCCTGATCACCGGCGCCTAACCCGCCGAAGCTGACACAACCTAGCGGGTCGGGGCGCGTGGCTCGACAAATTCAAATGTGCCGGGGGCACAAGCCACGGCTGATGGCCGACGACGTGACTCCGGAGAGGGGTCGCCCGGCCATTCTCAAAGCGCTGAGGGTGGCATCTTCGCCACTCTCAGTCTCTAGCGTGGGGCGGTTGCTTCACCCAAGCTGTTGCCGAGGCCCGGTGCCCAGTTCCTCCTGTGACACGCGGTCGACGCGCAGACACCAGCCGACAGGGAAGTCGCCGTTCACTCCTCTCGGATTTCGTTCAGTGCTAGTCAAGTTCGCTTTCGTACGTTGAGGCTGCTGAGGATCGAACTCAAGCGTGGAGGGCCACAACGATGACGACCACCCGCCGAACACTGCTGGCCGGATCCCTCATCCGCGGCGGCGTTCAGGGCAGGCGGGTCTTCGGCGCGTTGATCCCCGAACGGTTCGGCCACCCGCAAACTGTTGGGCACCGGCGCTGAAGAGGCGCTTCTACACTCGCCGTGGCCTCCATCAAAGCGACGACCCGCCCACGCCGGCACATGACCAGCCCATGCGTAACCCGAGCCAAAAGGAGCGTTGGATGCCAACTCGCGTGAATCGGCAGACCGTCGATCTGTCCGCCTATCCAGACCTCATCGTCCTGTACCTCGGCATGCGGGTGAATCATCTGTACGGGATCCGGACCTTTTTCAGCTTCGGCCGGAAGATCAGTGAGTCGGTCGCGGGTAAGCCGGACGGGCTCTTACTGCACGAGCCCGTTTACTACTCGTTCTTCCCGATGAACATGGGGATGCGTCAGTACTGGCGGGACCTGCCGTCGCTGCTCGCCTTTGCCCGGTCCGAGCCGCATCGGGAGTGGTGGTTGGACTTCCTGCGGGACTCGGGCGGCACCGGTTTCTGGCATGAGACGTACTCGGTCAAGGGTGGTATGGAGGCCGTCTACGACGACGTGCCCAAGCCGATCGGTTTTGGCCGGTTCGCTGGGATCCAGCGCGCTCGTGGACCCATGTTCGGTTCCGCGGCCCGCCTGGGACGCTCCGATGACAGCAGCCCGGTCCTGAGCGAGACGGACCTCTACGGGTCCTAGCCGCTCGGGCCATCGTCGGTGACCGCAGAGGGTGTGCGCCTGGTAACACCGACGGTGGCGAAATTCATGGGTGCTACAAATGCCCGCGAATGAAGCGATCGTGGGGGCGGAACGTGCCCGGCAGGCTCTGCCCGATGGCGCGCCGGAACGGCCCGCCTCGGTGGGCATGCCCATCAGCGCGGCGATGGACCGGCCCCGGTTGGCGGAAGCGCCGTCGAGGTGGGCGAGGCCCTCGACACAGAGGCGTGCTGGCCTTGCCGAGCCGGACCCGCAGGTCGTCGTCGGTGAGAATGCGCGTCAGGTGCCTGGCCAGGGAGTCACCTCGCCGGGCTGGAACAGGTGGCCGTTGTCGTCGATCAGGTGCGGTAGCGCCACCGCGTCCGCGGCCACCACGGGCAACCCCATGGCCATGGCCTCCAGCGTGGCGCTGATGCATCGTCTCCTCCTCCAGACGATCAACGGAGATCAGGGGCGGG
Source organism: Nonomuraea sp. NPDC051941 (assembly GCF_044593615.1). Classification (NCBI taxonomy): domain Bacteria; kingdom Bacillati; phylum Actinomycetota; class Actinomycetes; order Streptosporangiales; family Streptosporangiaceae; genus Nonomuraea; species Nonomuraea sp. NPDC051941. The sequence goes on along the minus strand of NZ_JBIUCF010000055.1, from coordinate 21,109 downwards.
CGGCGGGCGCCGCCCGCGGGGCCGTCAGGCGATATCGGTACGGCCCTGATCCGGCGTCAGCGCGCGGCGCGTTTGATGAGGTCGGCAGTCACGGCAGGCTGCGAGATCATCGCGACGTGCGAGGCGCCGACCTCGTGGACCTGTGCTTTCGCCCGCCGCGCCATGAACCGCTGGGCCGCGACGGGCAGCACCTGATCGTTCCGAGCGACGAGGTAATAGGAGGGAATGGTCTTCCACGCCGGGGCGCCGGACGGCTCCCCGAGCGTGCGCGCGTCAGCGGGCCGCTGGCCGGCCTGCATCAGGTTGGTGGTCGACCTCGGCACGTCCCCGGCGAAGACGTCGTGGAAGAACTCCTTCTTGATGTATCCGTCGACGAGGTTCTCACCGTAGGGACGGAAGTCCAGCGCCGCCTCATTGAGCTTGCTTCCCGGATACTTCGTCTGCAGGTCCAGCAGCGACTCACCCTGGTCGGGGGCGAACGCGGCCACGTAGACCAGCGCTTTCACGTTCGGGTTACCGGTCGCGGCGTTCGTGATGACGATCCCGCCATAGGAGTGCGCGGCGAGGACGATCGGGCCGCTGAGGGTGGCGAGGATGGAGGCCAGGTAGGCGGAGTCGGCGGCCACGCTGCGCAGTGGGTTCGCCGGGGCGATCACCGGATAGTTCTCGCGGATGAGCCTGGCGCTGACGTCGTTCCAGCCGGAGGAATCGGCGAACGCGCCGTGCACGAGCACCACGGTGGGTTTGGGCTTGGCTTCCTGCCGGGGCTGCGCCTGCGCCTCGGACGTTCCCAGCAGGGTACCGGCCGCGACCGCGGCTGATCCGGCCAGCACCGCTCGGCGGGTCGTCGTCATAGTGTGGTCCTTTCAACGTATGCAGTTTGCACCTCAATTGCGGGTCAGAGTAGATCCCGGTAGTTGACGATCGCTGAGCCCGGTAATTCAGTCTTTGGGAAGTACGTCGATCTAGCCTGCAGGCATGAAAACAAAGAAGAGCGAGACCGCCCGGAAGTGGGGTCTGCGGATTCACCTGCTCTTTTATGTGCTGTCCAATGTGGTCCAGGTCGTGGTCTGGTCTCTCTACGACTCGGGAAACCACTTCTGGCCTATATGGTCGATAGTCTTCTGGGGCATCGGGCTGGCCTTTCACGCCTGGAGCGTCTACTCACCGCCCCAATCGAATACCGCGCACTGAGCCGAGCAGTTGGAGAAGTGGGGATGGCCGACGTCATTCTCGACTGGTCCGCCACCCCGGGCTGACGCCGGTGAGGCGGACGAAGGTGGCGTCGGATGGCGCCAGACTCGCGGTCAAGTCCTCAGCGTCGCCGCAACCGAGCAGGACGGAGGTCGGGGTATCCAGGTGACCGCGGCCGTGATGTCCGGCACGCGCGCCGAACTGGACGAGCGCCTGAGACTTCCGTGACGATCCTGCCTGGCAGGTGGATCTCTTCTACGACCAATCCTGGGCCCATATACTCGGTGCACGCTGCGTCCCGAAACGGGTCGTAAGCGGACCAATCTGTCATGTCCATCCGGGAGTCGACGTGACCGGGCCCGCCCATCCCGTTCGGCCCGACGGCGAAGATCCGCCGACCGGTGCCGGTTCGCTGCGCCTGCAGATCCTCGGTCCGCTGCGGCTGTGGCGCGATGGCGCCGAACTGGACGTCGGCCCCCGGCAGCAGGCGCAGCTGTTGGCCCTGCTCCTGGCGCGCGTGGGCCATCCGGTCAGCACCAGGGAATTGATCGACCTGCTCTGGGCCGATGACGCTCCCGCCAGCGCGCTCAACCTCATCCAGAAGTACATCGGGGCATTGCGGCGGGTGCTCGAACCCGCGGTCCCCGCCCGGGCGGCCGGTACGTATCTGCACCGCCGCGGCAACACGTACGCGTTCAGCGCCGGCCCCGGCACGCTGGACCTCGTCACGTTCCGGGAACTCCTCGAAGCCGCCCAGACCGCCCTCGCCCAGCAGGCTCGCGAAGTGGCGCTCGACCACTACGTCAGAGCGCTCGGCCTCTGGCGTGGCCCCGCGGGGGACGGGTTGTCCTACGGATCGGCCGCGATGTCGATCCTGGCCACCCTGGACGACGAGTTCTACGCCGCCTGCGCGGCGGCGGCCGAACTGGCCGTGTCGTTTCGCCGGCCGGAGCGGGTGATCCCGGCGTTGCAGCTGGCCGCGTCGATGGCACCGTTCCACGAACCCGTACATGCCGGCCTCATCACCGCCCTCGGCGCAGCTGGACGGCAGGCGGAGGCGCTGTCAGCGTTCCACGCGGTCCGTGAGCGCCTCGCCGAGGAGCTCGGCATCGACCCCGGCCCGGCGCTGCAGGCCGCGCACCTGCGAGTACTGACGCAGACCCCGACGTCGCCGGCGGTGACGAGCACGGAAAGTGAGAGTGACCGCGCACCGGCGAGCCTGGTCGGCCGCGGCGAGGAACTCGGCGTGCTGCGGCAGACCATCGAGGCGGCGCTCACCGGCCGCACCGGGCTCGCCATCGTCGAAGGCGAACCGGGCGCGGGCAAGACACGCCTGCTGGAAGAGGCCACCGCCGCCGCGGACCGGCGTGGCGCGCTCGTCGTCTGGGCTTCCTGTCTGGAAGGCGACGGAACACCCTCGATGTGGCCATGGGAGCAGGCGCTCACCGTTGTCCTCGACAGCCTGCCCGCGTTGGCGCGCGAGAAGTGGCTGGCCAGCGAACTCGGTCGTCTCCTCGAATCTCGGGACGATGACGCCGCGCCGCCGGTTTCCGGCGGCCGCGCCCAGTTCCGCCTGTTCGAGCAGGTCGTCACCTTTATCGGCCAGGCCTCGGCAGAACGACCGATGCTGCTCGTCATGGACGATCTTCAATGGATCGATGCCACCTCGCTCCAGCTGTTCAACCACCTGGCGGGCCGGCTGCCCGCCGGCACCGCGATCGTCGGCGCCCTTCGCGACCGCGCGCCCACACCCGGCCCCGACCTTTCGCGGGTACTGGCCGCCGCCAGCCGGCTGCCCAACCACCGCAGGATCCAGCTCGGCCCGCTCAGCCTGACCGACGTGGCCGAACTCATCCGCCGCGAGACCGGCCACGAACCCGGTACGGACACCGCCCGCAACATCCACGTTCGCACCGCCGGCAATCCTTTCTTCGTCCGCGAACTGTCGCGGCTCCTCAGCGACCGCGGCGCGCTCAGCGACGGCGACGCATCGGCCCGGGCAGGGGTGCCGTCCACGGTGCGAGACGTCGTCCGCGACCGGATGGCGGGCCTCGACGACAGCGCTCGCGACCTGCTGCGGGTCGCCGCGCTGATCGGCCGCGACGTCGACCTCGGCCTGCTCGCCCGCGCCGCCGGTGTCGACTTCGCAGACTGCCTCGAACGCCTCGAACCGCTGCGCGCGCTGGGCCTGCTCGAAACGGGGCCGGAGGACCCGTTCTCGTGGCGCTTCGCGCACGACCTGGTCCGTGAATCGATCATGGAGACAACGGAGCAGCTGCGGACCGTCCGGCTGCACCTGCGTGTCGCGGATGCGCTCGAAGAGAGCCAAGCGGACGACGAGTCCATCACCGAACGTCTCGCCTTCCACCTGTCCGCCGCCGGTCCCCTCGCCGACCCGGTTCGTACCGTGGAGGCGCTGAAGCGCGCCGGTCGTCGCGCGACGACCAAGCTCGCGTTCGCCGCCGCCGACCGGCACCTGCAATCGGCCGCCCAGATCGCGCGGAACGCCGGGCTCCCGGAACTCGAGCTCTCCGCCCTCTCGCTACTCGCCATCGCCCCGCGCCGGCAAGCCGGGTTCGGCGGCACGACGTTCGATCTGCTGGAGCGTGCGGAACACCTGGCCCGCCAACTCGGCCGGGAGGTGGAGGCCGCCGGCCTCCTCTTCGCGCGCCTGTTCGGGGCCTACACCTTCCTGGAGTGGGACCGCGTTCGTCTGGTCCGCCGGCTGTACGAGCAAGGGGAGGCGTCCTCCGATCCGGTCGTCCGGGTGTACGGCCGGCAAGCCTGGGGCCTGCACCAGTGGGACATCGGCAACATCGGCGAGGCATACCGGTGCTTCAGCGAGAACAACCCCGCCCTACTCGACGGGGTTGTCTCCGCGCACAGCGAGACCCCGATCCGGCGTGACGTCTCGGGCGAGTGGCCCGGCTGGCAGGCTGTCATAACGGCACTGCACGGTGACGCCGGGACGGCGGAGACCATGATCGACAAGTGGAACGGCCCCGACGACTCGTATGCGGTCGCGACCTGGGCCTACTACACCACGATCATTGCTTCGATGGCCGGTGACGCGGCCTGGGTGATACGCACGATCGAGCGGTGGATGGCCGTGGGCACTGGCCGCGCCGCCGTCCAGCAGGAGCACTACGTACGGCTGAACTGGTACTGGGCCCGTGCCCTCACAGGCGATGACCCGGCCGGTATCGCGGCGGAGGCCGACCAGCTCCTGGCCGGGACGCTGGTCGACCCGCCGCGGTGGGGCGTCGCGTACCACCACGCGCTGATCGCCGAGATGTGGCTGGCCGCCGGGATGCCGGACGAGGCGGGCGTCGCCCTCGACCGAGCGGACCAGGCCCTCGAGGCCTACGGCCAACGCTACGCCGAAGGACTGGTCCTGCTGCTGCGGGCACGCCTGCTCCACGCCCGCGGCGAACCCGCCGAAGTCGTACGAGCCGCTGCCGAAAAGGCCCGCGACCGGTCCGACGAACGCGGGTCCCACCTCTTCGCCCGCCGCGCCGAGAAGTTCCTCACCGAGCTTTGATCGCGCTCAGGCCACACCGTCACGTTGGATCTGTGGATGCCGTCGAGCTCGGCCCCTGATCAACCAGCCGAATCCGGTCGCCGTGAAGAACATGACAATGCCGTACACCGCGCCCGGGATGGCGATCTCGGCACTGTTCAACAGCGTCGGGCTCAGCGCGATCGTGATGGCGAGCCCGGTGTTGTGGATGCCGATCTCGAACCCGGCCGCGGTGGCCGCGCGGTGGTCGACGCCGGCCAGGCGCGGCACGCCGTAGCCGATCAGCAGGCTCACGATGTTGAAGGCCAACGCGGCGAGCCCGACCGAGACGAAATAGCCGACGAGGTTCTCCCGCTCCGCGTACAGCACGGCGTAGATGACCCCGACCAGGACCACGACCGACAGCGCCCGGACGGGGAGGTTGAGCCGCCGCGCCGCCTCCGGCGCCCATGCGCGCACGAGCATCCCGATCGCGACCGGTACGAGCACCATCATGAAGACCTGCAGTATCTTGCCGAACTGCAGCCCGAGGGCGGCCCCATCGGGCAAGAAGTACCCGGCCGAGAGGTTCACCACGACCGGCAGGACGACCACGGCCAGCACCGAGTTGATCGCGGTGAGCGTGACATTCAGCGCGACGTTCCCACCGAACAGGTGGCTGAACAGGTTGGCCGCGGGGCCACCGGGCGACGCCGCGACCAGCAGCAACCCGACCGCCAGCTCCGGCGGAAGCCGGAAGACGAGCACCACGCCGAAACAGATCGCCGGCAGCAGCACGATCTGGCACAGCAGCGCGACCACGGCCGCCTTCGGATACTGACCAACCCGCCGGAAGTCGTCCAGGGTCAGGCTGAGGCCGAGGCCGAGCATGACGATGCCGATGGCGAACGGCAGACTGGCCAAGATCAACGCGGAACCCATAGCGGACATTCTCGGGCATACCTACAAGTTCTGGTAGGTCGCCGCAAGGTTTGCCGGGCGGGGGACGGTGGCTACCACTCGTCAGCAGCCTGGCCATTGCTCAGGTCTGCCGTGCGTGATCAGCGTGAGGCATTCCGAGCCGCGGGGACTGTGACGGCGACCGTCCCAGCCGCCTCGCCGACCTGCGCGGCCCAAGGGCATGTACGAGGTGCCGGTCAGCCGCGGGCGAGGACGGCGCGGGCGGCCGCGAGCTGCCGACCCTTGGTCTCCTGAAGCGCATGGAACTCGGCGGGGTGAGCCGCGACGGCATCGTCCTGGATGCGTTTCTCCACGGCCGACCAGATGGAGACGAGGTCGGTCCGCGCCTTGCACCCCACGTCCGCCTGCGCCGCGCGGATCTCCTCCTGGGATGCGGGGCCGCCCTTCATCCAGTGCCGGTCGGTGATGGCGGCGAGCGGGTCGGCGTACTGCCGGCCCTGCTCCCGCATGCACGTGCTCCAGGCCCGGAAAACCTGGACGACCTCCGGATTCCCCTGAGAGCGCTCGAAGGTCTCCGAGATGAGCCTGTTGAACAGGGCTTCGTCGACCTGCGGGGTGCCCTGCTCCAGGTGGTCCCGCGCCTGTTTCAGGCAGCCGTCCTTCTCGCCGTACGCCGCCTGCCGTTCCTTCGCCGACAGGCTTCGCATACGGCCGGCACGTGCGGCGGCGCGCCGGGCCACGGTAGGGCGGTCGGGCGGGTTGTGATAGCCGAAGAGGCGAGCGATCTCCGGTTCGACGACACCGTAGCGGCGGCGGTTGGCCGGCTCCACGTCCTCCGCCGCGCTCTGCGGCAGCACCTCCCACGCCATGCCCCGCCGCCGCATGCAGTCGCGGATGAGGAGCTCTTCGGCGCCCTCAAGGATGCCGATGTCCGACGGGGAGAAGTTGTAGCGGTCGAAGGGGATCGAGAGCTCTCGCGCCTCCACCCCCGGCGTCGGCACCGGAACCCGCGGCTCCGTCGCCGCCGCCGTCGAACAGGCGGCTGTCGCCGCGATCAGGAGCACCCCGACCGCTCCCCGCAGCCGAACAGACACGCTGATTCCTCCGATCGGCCGCGGGGCCGGGTACCGAACTCGGTGTCCTGCGAGCGGTTCAGGGCCTTACGGCCTGACGTACCTGATGGAGCTGGTCTTGTTGTCGAACCCGTTGTTCGTCAGGTCGCCGTCCGAAGAGGACGGCTTTGCCGCGTAGCCGTACGCGCCGGAGCAGTTGGCGGAGTTGTAGAACTGCACCCTGGCGGCGCTGTTGTTCCGCATGGAGCTCGCCTTGTTGTTCACTTTGAGTGCGTTGTAGCACAGGCCCCAGCCCTCGAACATGAACTCCTCTTCTGCGCCCTTGAACTTGTCGTGCTCGTACAGGCAGAAGGCCAGCTCGCAGGAGCTCACCGCCGGGTCCACCTCGGCCTGCGCAGTGGAGCCGACCCCCACCAGGCTGACCAGGGCCAGCGCCACCACACCGGCGCTGCGCACCCTTGCTCGCTTCATGCACACCTCATTCTCGTGGAGCCGAAATTGTTGTGATCATAGTCAGGTACATGCCGGAAAATTCCACGAATTCGGTTAAGTGGTGATCATGCGCCACCTCGTGCACACGGCCAACGGGTCACCCCACGTGGAGGTGCACGCGTTATGGCCGGGAACGTACGCCTGTGGGGGCGATCCTGTGCCGGCGGCGACCGTGGACGGCCGGACACAAAGCGAGCGGCCCGTCACCGCGTTTCCGCTGGTGACGGGCCTGCAAGGTCCGAACTTGCGTAGGCTGAGCCGACGGTCCCGCCAGAACGGGACCGTGGCGTGCGGCCAGGCAATCTTTCGGGTACGCACCGTACGACCTCGACCGGTTATGGATCGTGGCAGCCAACCTTACTGACAGGCCGCAACCCGCAGCGGGAGAGCTCAGCCCGCACCCGTCTGCCCCAGGATCGCCGATCCAGGGGCAACGGGGTCTTCACTTGTGAGCAGCACCCAAACGCCTTCGGCGTACTCCTGGCGGGAGATCCTGCCGTCGCCGTCGGTGTCCAGTTGGGCGAAAGCACCCTCGGCCACCTCGTGGGGGATACCTATCCCGCTGAAGAAGTGATCGAGTTCCGGCGCTGAGATGAACCCGTCTTCGTCGGTGTCGGCGGCATCGAAGGCGGCGCACGACAACGCGCTGGTCATCTGCTGGAACTGCGGATGGCTCGCGACCAGGTGGTCCACCGCCTGGGCGAACTCCGCCTCGCTCACCGCGGCATCGCCATCGAGGTCGGCGTCCTCGCGGATGTGTTCCCACCAGTCCGCGCACAACTGCTGAATGGCCTGATGCTGACGCGAGCCCGGGTCAGGGGCCACCGCGGCACATACCCTGTCCGCGATGAGCTTGAAGTCATCGGCAGCGATCTGCCCGTCGCCGGTGCTGTCAAGCAGTGCGAACAGGGCAGCGATGTTGGACTCGTGCAGAGAGCGGGTCACAGGTGTACCTCCCGGATCGAACGGCGTGGATCGCGACCGATCCCTAAGTATCCGGATGGCTCCGCTCAGTGACAGATGGCGCCATGGTGGCGACGCGGCAACACTAATGTGCCTTGAGAGAGCGCGTGGGAGCAGTACGCCGGTGTCCGCGAAAGAACGGCCTCCGAGAGAGAGTCCGACACCGGAGCATCGACACCCGGATCACTGTCATGCCATGTGGATCGTCAGCCACGCCTCAGCACTCGACATCACCGATAACCCTGCATCTTCCGCCGATACGGATGCGATTCGTGGCGAACAACAGTCGTGTGTCGTTACCAAAGCCGAGGCCCGCATGAAGACCGCTCCCCGGATCGCCAATGCCTACAACACCACCCGGCGGCACAGCGCCCACAATGGGCCGCCACCCATCACATTCGAGCATCACGTGGCCAGGCCGTACAAGCTGGTGACCAGGAGCGATGCCGCTATTCGATCGTGCGGAGCGCGCCCTCGGCCAGCACGTGCGCCGCCTTGATGCCGTCGGGCACGCCCGGGGCCTCCAGCCACTTCGGTTCCAGGTGATCCGCCCAGTCGATGATCTCGGAGGCGAGAGCCAGCGCCTGCGCGTCGCGGCCGTGCACGAGTTCCACGGCGAGCCGCAGGTACGCACCCTGCCGCGTCCCGTCGAGCTCGGCGGCCAACGCAGCGATCCGGTCGGCGGCCCGCACACCGTGCCCGGGATGCTGCGCGGCAAGGACCGCGAGCACGAAACGGATTCCCGGCGGCTCGGCGTCCCACCGGTCCAGTAGCACCGGAACCTGGTCACCGACGGTCCGGAACACCTCCTCGGTCCATGCACCCGGCTGGAGCGGCTCCTCCTCGTCCAGCGCGAGGTCGGCGAACGCGACCAGGTTGTCGTTGCGGCGGCCACCGGCGACCATCAGCCACAGATAGAGGTCCCGGCGCTGACGCGCGGGCACCATGTCGGCGACGATCAGCTCGGTGAGGAACGGCAGCGCGGGGGCGGTGGCCTCATAGCAGTCGCCCTGGTGCAGCAGGTCGTCACCGAACAACTCGTCGAGGACCTCGTCCCACTCCCCCGTACCGTCCGCCAGCTCGCGCAGCAGGCCGGGGACGTCGTCGGCGGAACCGTGCGCATGCTCCAGGTCGCCCCACGGCACGTCGTCGAGACCGGCCAGCTCCACGATCCCCGGGGTGGCGAAGTCCGGTGTGAGCGCCAGTGGTTCCAGCGGTGGCGCCGGAACGACGGTGACCTCCGGGACCGGCGGACGCGCCTTCGTCCCCTTCACCTCGATCGGGGCGGTCCAGCTGCGATACTCGGCCATCCTGCTGACGTCGAACCGGCTGCCGCCACTGGGCCGACCGCCATGCATCCGCGCGATCGCCGCAGCCTCCCGGCTCACCGCCTCGATCTGCCGGTGACCCACGGTGTCGACCGGGTAGGGGCCCTCGTCGAGCGCCATCACCAGCCAGCCGCCGTCCGGGTGCGGACGGGCGAAAACGCAGGGGAACCCGTACTCCGCGAGCTGCTCGGCGAACGCCTGCGCCGCCCCCTCGTCGGGCACGACGAAGTCGTGCATCCCCGCCATCGCGCTCCAACCAGCCACGCGCTCGTCTCCGTCCTGCCGCTTCTGCTGTCCTCCTCCTGCCAGCCTGCCAGATCGCCCGCGTCCTGCCCTGCCTCCCGCAGAAGGTGAGCTCGGATGACCGAGTCCGTCCTGATAGCTCGTCCGGGTTACTGCGATGGACCCGCGACGATACCCGGGGATGCGTAGGAAACGCTAACCTTCGGGCCCAACGTCGCGGCCCGAACGGCGGGCGCGGTGGAACACGAGGAGAACATGAGCCAGTACTTCCAGGTTGGCGATCAAGTCCTCTGGAACCCCTCGAACGGAGTCGCCGGCCTGTTCATGCGATCAGCGGAAGCGCTTGCCCCCGAGACAGGATTGCCGACGGGGCTCGGCCCTATGGTGAGCGACGAATGTGAGGTTGACCTGGCCGCCTTCGCGGCCTTCGTGAGTGCGCTAATCGAGCGCTACGAGCGTTCGAACCATCCCATCCTGCACTCACTCATGGAGGGCTTCATAGCGACGGCCCTCGTTCTCGTTGAGCGCGGCGGAGCAAAACTGCCCGTGCCCCATGCGAACGATGGCGGCTGGAGGGATGTGCAGGTGAGCGAACATTCCGCATGGCCACCAGGTGGCCAGGTACGTGATGTTGAGCGATGGGCGGCCCTTTCTGGGCAGCACGCTCGGGCCATGCCGCGCTAAGGCTCCTACGACACCCGACCACATGATCAATGGAAGAGCGACACAGACGCGGAGTACGCCCGGGGCTCAGGTTCCCGGCTGGAGCTGGACGAGGATCATCCAATTGTCCTCATCCTTCATGTAGGTGGCTCGAACCCTGTACTGGCCAGGCTCCAGATCAATGATGAGTCGATCGTCAGGCTCCAGCTCAGCACCGGGAATGGCCGAGTCGAAGAGCACGACCGCCTCCCGCACCTCCCAGTTCAGGTCTTCGTCATCATTCCAATCCGGCTCTGCCGCCAGGGCTCGCTCGGCTGCCGCGACCAGCTCGGCTTCGGAGTATGCGGCGGCCCAGCGCAGGAAGAGGCGTTCGGTCGGCAGATAGGTCGTCATGGCAGGTTCGTCGCCGAGAACAAGGGCTTGCCGCGCCCCAACGGTGACGGTACCGATGTAGCCCTCAACAGCGCAGGCGCGGCCGTAGTCTCCCCAGGTCTCGACGGGACCATCGTTGTCGTTAACACCCGCCCACGTGTTCAGCTCGGACTGGGGGATGGCGATCAGTGGACCTCCGGCGGTGCTGACCCAGGTATGCAGCACTGATGACCTCGCTCTCGATGCATGATCGTTCTTGGGGGGGACAAGGTACCCGCAGCAGTCAAATCCTCGAAGGGCACACAGGCGACCCGCTGTCTACCTATGGCCGAGTCAGCGCCCACATGCTTAGCCACGCGATCTGAGAACACCGTTATCCGGCTCTTCCATCGCCCCCGACCACGAATGGAGACCAGCCATTACCAAGCGGTCGTGGGGCGGCGGCGCGAGCACCGATCCGGTCGCGATCCCCGCCGGCATCGGTCGGTTCATCTCGCCCCACCGCCTTGCCGAGAGAATCTCTCCCTTCGATGCTATCCAGCTCACCGACGCCCGAGCTCAGTGCTGTCCGACGTCCCCGCGTGAGAGCGTTGGCCCGCAATGAGGACCCTGCTGCGGACTTTCAAGCGCTGATCCGCCCAATCCAGTCACGTGTTCTGAGACCTGATCGGAACCGATCACTGCCGATGATGGCCGTACGCGGTGACCCGCTGTTGGACGGCTCAAGGTTGGGCGGCGGCCATGACACCGTGTACGGCCTGATCGATGCGCTGAGCGGCCTGGTCGGGGTCGGGCTGGCCGGCATCCAGCCAGGCGATGACGGCCTCGAGGGTCAGGGTGGGGATCAGGTTCGCGGCCCAGTCCAGCCAAGGGCCCGCAGGGATCCTCCTGGCCAGGTTGCGGCGGGCGACCTCACGAGAAGCGGCGGTCATGGAGTCGATCAGTTCGCGAAAGTCGGGCTCGCGGGCCGCGTAGCGGAACAGCAGCCTGAAGCCGTCGGGATCAGCCGCGGCAGCGCGCACGAGGGCGGGGAGGGCGCGCTCGTCGAAGTCGTCGGTGCCAGTGGCCTCGGCCAGCCGCACGCACGCCCGGTCGAGCACGGCTCGGTACAGGTCGGCCTTGGAGTCGAAGTGCCGATACAACATCGCCCGGGTCAGTTCGGCCTCGGCGGCGATGTCGTCAAGGCCGGTGGCGGCGTAACCGGCACGGGCGAAGGCGCGGGTGGCAGCGTCCAGGATCTGCTCCCGCCGCTCGGCGCGCCGCAGCCGCCGCACCGGTGAAGTCGGGACGGCCTCAGAGGCGGTACCGCCTGCTTCGGGATTGCTCATCCCACCTCCACTTGTAGAAGCAGAAGTATACATGTAGTTTTTTAGACATCGAAGTATACAAATCTGCGTCTACCTCTTGGGGGAGTCGTGTCCGAACCCGTCCGGCTGCCGTTCCAGCAGCCCGGCCCGATGCAGCCGGCGCCGCTGCTGCGCCAGCTGCAGGCCCAAGGCCCGATCCACGCCATCCGCACCGCCGTCGGCGACCCGGCCTGGCTGGTGACCGACTATGAGCAGGTACGCGCTCTGCTGGATGACGACCGGCTCGGCCGCGCCCACCGCGAGCCCGAGGGCGCCTCCCGCACTGGTGAGTCAGCACTGTTCGGCGGCCCGCTGGGCGACTTCGACACCGAGCAGGCCGACCATCGGCGGATGCGCTCGCTGCTGCAGCCACATTTCTCGCCCAAGCGCATGCGCGCGCTGCGCGGCCGGGTCGAGACGCTCACGGCGAACCTGCTGGACGAGATGGCCACCGCCGGTCCATCTGCCGACCTGCACGCCGCGCTCGCCCTGCCGCTGCCGATCGCGGTCATCTGCGAACTCCTCGGCGTCCCGTTCGAGGACCGGGCGCAGTTTCGCGCCTGGACGCAGGCTGCCGCCGACATCACCGACCGGGCCCGCTCCGAGCAAGGGCTGGCCGAACTGTTCAGCTACGGGCAGCAATTGGTGGTCCGCAAGCGCGCCGCAGGGGAAGTGGACGCCGATGTGATCTCCCGGCTGGCCGCCACCGACGGCGTCAGCGACGACGATGCCGCCGCGATGGGCATGACTCTGCTGTTCGCCGGGCACGAGACCACGGTCACCGTGATCGGTAACGGTGCGCTGTGGCTGCTGACCACCCCCGGCCAGTGGCAGGCCCTCGTGGACGACCCATCCCGGATCGACGCTGCCGTGGAAGAGATTCTGCGCGCGCCTGGTCTGGGTGGCGGCGGCATCCCCCGCTACGCCCGCACCGACCTGGAGATCGCCGGAGCCCACGTCCGAGCCGGGGACCTGGTGCTGCTGGACACCGGCGCGGCCAACCACGACGCCGCCGTCTTCGCCGACCCCGACCGCTTCGACCTCGACCGGCCGCCGGCGCCGCACCTGACCTTCGGCCACGGCGCCCGCTACTGCATCGGCGCGCCACTGGCCCGCATCGAGCTGCAGGTCGTCTTCTCCCAGCTCGTCGCCCGCTTCCCCGCCCTGAAGCTTGGCTGCGCGGTGGAGGAGCTGACCTTCAACCCGAACGTGCTCACCGGCGGCCTCACCGCCCTGCCCGTCACCTGGTGACGACCACCGCATCGGGCAGGACGCGCCTACCACCCGGGAGCGCCGGCGGGCCGACCTGGACGCGGAGACCACCCGCTCGTTCGAGGCCTCCGGCGGTACCTACGGCTCTGCTGGTTGGTGTCCACCGCGGTCAAGCAGCTGATCCCGCTCGGCCTCATCGAACGGGTCCCCGCCCCCGGCAGCCGCCGCGACCACTATCGTTTCCGCGCAGGCGCTTGGGCCAGCTTGATGTCACAGCAGAACGCGATGCTGGCCACCATGGGCGCTGCCGCCCAGGAAGGCATTGACGCGGCGGGTGAGGACAGCATCGCCGGCCGACGCCTGCACGAGATGAAGGACTTCTACGCCTACATGACCGAGCAGTTGATCCCGCTCATCGACAACTGGCGCGAGCACTATGCCGCCAAGCACGCCGGCACTCCCCGGTAGCGGCTGCGTCTAACGTGCCGCCGGAAAGCGCGCGGGGCGGGAGCCTGTCGATGGCAGCTCCCGCTCCGCAGCTGTCGCCGGAGAGCTGACGACTGGCTTTCGCGTCATCCAGCCTGGGCGGGTCCTTGGGTGCCTGCCGGAGGTGTGTTCGGGCCTCCGGGGACGTGGCTGCGCAGGAGATGAACGCCCACCGCGATGATCCAGCCAAAGCCGGTCAGCAGGGAGAGATGTTCGAGCAGGCCCGCAGGAGCCGGGCGCCACACGCCCAGAACGTCGAGGCGGTAGGCGATGCCGGCGGCGAAGGCGAAGGCGATGATCAGGGCCCCGGACAGGCGCGAGTAGACGGCCCAGGCGCGACTCTGCTGTCCCAAGCGCCGGGCCAGTACAAACGCGGCGGCGCTTAACCCGGCGAACAGGGCGAAGCCGGCCGCCTGGTGGATGAGGCCGCTGGTGGTGAGCGCGCCGGTCGCCGGGGCGGGCTGCCCGGGCGGGTAGCCCAGCGCTGGATCGGTGGGCACCAGCCCAGCCACGATCATCCCGGTCGCCGCGGTCGCGAGCAGTGCCGGTACCCGGGTGGCCCCGCGGCCGCCGCGCAGGATTCGGCGTAGCCCGGCCGCGAAGGCCAGCAGGAGCAGCCCGCCCAGCACGAAGTTGGCCGTCTGCAGCCAAGCACGTTCGCCGGTGCCGAGCTGGCTGGCGCCGTGGTGCCAGAGGCTGTAGCCGGGGCGGGTCGCGCCGTCGGCCCACAACAGCACCGGTACGAGCACACCGGCGGCGACGCCGCTGCCGAGTAGCGCCGTGAGAGTACGCGTGGCCATAGGAAAGTCCTCCCGCTTCTCCGCGACCGCAGGTCACGGGCCGACCAGACTTCCCGGCTCACCAACAGCACGCCCCAGGTTGAGGCACATCCTTGATCAATACATGGATTTTAGCGCATACTGAAATAACTGCAAGAGGAGGCGGATCGGGTGTGACCAAGCAAGAGCAACTGCTGGAGTGGGTAGAGCGGGTCGCCATGTACCTGGCGCGCGACGGGGTGCCGCCGATCGCCGGGCGGGTGCTGGGCTGGCTGATGATCTGCGATCCGCCAGAGCAGTCCGCCGGGCAGATCAGCGACGCCATCGGCGCCAGCCGCGCCTCGCTGACCTCGAACCTGCGGCTTCTGACCAGCATGGGCTTCCTCGACTGGCGGACACGGCCAGGCGAGCGGACCGTCTACTACCGGATGGCCGAGGACGCTTGGACGGTTGTGGTGCGCCGGCAGGTTGCCGGGATCGCCGCGTTCTTGGACATCACCCGGGATGGGCTGGCGCTGGCCGGCCAGGAGGAGGACCGTACCGGGCGGATGCGTCAGGCGCACGCCACGTTCGAGTGGATGGCCAAGGTGTTCGATGACGCCCCACCGCCCCCATCGCAGGCACGGGCCGATCGGAGGGAAGAGGCATGACGCGACGGCCCGCAGCGGCGCAGACCGCGCTCGGCCCCATGATGATCGCCGCTGCCGAGCAGTACGAGCCACCCGGCCGACGCCTGATCGATGACGGGCTGGCGATCGGGCTGCTGCCCGTGACCATGCGCGCAGCCGTCCGGGCATGCCGATGGCCTGCCGTGCGCCGATGGATGATCGCAGCATCGGAGAAGCGCGCACCGGGGATCTGGGGCGCCGTGCTGTGCCGCAAGCGTTACGCCGACGACAAGGTCACTGAGGCCTTCCGTACCGGGATCACGCAGGTGGTGGTACTCGGGGCGGGGCTGGACACCCGTGCCTGCCGTCTGACGCCGTCCGGCGGGCGTGCCTACGAGCTGGACCTGCCGGCGAACGTCGAGGACAAGCGGCAGCGGCTGCGAACACTGTCCGGCGGCGTGCCGGAACACGTACGGCTGATCGGTGTCGACTTCGAGACCGACGATCTGGGCGGGGTGCTGGCCGAGCACGGGTTCCAGACCGGCAGGCCGGTGGTGTTCGTGTGGGAGGCGGTCACGCAGTACCTGACCGAGGAGGGAGTTCGCGCCACGTTGGCGTTCTTGTCCCAGGCCACGGCAGGCAGCCGGCTCCTGTTCACCTACGTGCTGCGGGATTTCTTGGACGGTGGCGGCCACGGGGCTATGGCGCTGTATGAGGAGTTCGTGGTCAAGCGGCGGCTGTGGCGGTTCGGTCTGGCTCCGGGCGAGGTCGGCGGCCTGCTGGCGAGCTATGGCTGGGTGGAGCGTGAGCAGGTCGGCGCCGCCGAATATCGGGCCCGCTACCTGGAGCCGGCGGGCCGTGAGCTGCCGGTGTCCGACCTCGAACGCTTCGTCTACGCCGAGAAGCGGTAGCCGCGCTCAGCCTGCGGCGAGGAAATCACGGATCTTCGCGGCGATGCGGGGATAGTCAGGGCCGAACCAGATCATGTGACTGTCGGCCCGGGGGTCCACCAGTTCGGCATTCGGCATCGCCGCGGCCAAGGACTCGGCGTGGGCAAAGGGCACTGACCGGTCGATGCGGGTGGCGATGACCAGCGTGGGCTGGCTGACCTGCGCGGCGCAGTCCGGCACGGGGAGCATGTCGGCGACGAAGCCGCTTCCGGAGCGCATCACGGTGAACAGTCCGGCCAGCGTGGCCCGCTCGGCGGTGGACAGGCGCGCCAGGACCTGGCGCGCGGGCAGGACTGACAGGTCATGGAGCAGCAGGCGCAGCCCCAGGGACGGTGCGAGGCGGACCAGGGACCGCAGGATCGCCCAGGTACCGGCCTCCACCCGGGCATTGAACACCACCCGGCCGCCCAGCCGGGTCAGCCGGTCGGGCCAGGGCAGGAATCCGACGGCGCTTTGCAGGATGACGCGCTCGACCAGGTGCGGGTGGCGGGCGGCCATGGTCAGCGCGGTGCGCCCGCCGGCCGAAATCCCTACCACCGTGGCCAGGCGTTCGATGCCTAAGGTCCGGCACAACTGGGAGGTGGCGTCGGCGAAGCCGGCCGGCGCGGTGCCCGTGGTCATCGGCGTACGCCCGTAACCGGGGCGCGAGGGCGCCAGCACCGTGAAACCGGCGTCGGCGAAGACCTCCTCACCCTGCGCCAGCCCCGCCCGCGTGTGACCGCCGTGGAACACCAGGATCGTCCTGAGGCCTTCACCCTCCAGCCGGTATTCCACCTGACCAGCCGGCAGGCGCGCGACGTTGGTGGTGCGCTCAGCGAAGGCCGCACCGGATGTGGACACCATGGCATCTCCTTGCGTGAAAGGGGATCACGACCTCGGACCAGGGGATGGGCAGACATCCGCGGGACGAGCCAACGGATCAGCCCCGGCACGGTCACTCCCGTCGGCGCATCTTGCGGGCGACGCTCCCGTACCAGGCCGGAACCTCACGCTCATCGTCGAACCAGCGCGCCACCACGATGTCGGTCGAGGAGTGCAGCAGGATCGACAGCACGATGGTCACTGCGACGAGCTGGAACACCTGCTCGGCGGGCGCGATGCCGGAGCCGAGCACGAGCAGCCCGTACACGACGGAGGCGAAGCCCTTGGGGCCGAACCAGGCCACCGCCGCCTGCTCGCGCACCGACAGCCCCGATCGCAGGAACGACAACCAGATGGCCGCCGGCCGGGCGAGCACGAGGGCGAGGATCGCGAACAGCCATCCCTGCCAACCGACCGACCCGAGCAGGGGCGGGGTGATGAGCGCGCCGAATACCAGCAGCGCGGCCAGCTTGAAAACTTCGGCGATGAGCTCGCCGAAGTGCTCGAACGACTCGCGCTGCCGCTGCCCGATGGTGGCGACGGTGATGCCGGCGAAGAAGGCGGCCAGGAACAGGTTGCCGTGTGTGGCCTTGCCGACGGCGAGCACGAGCAGGCCGATGGCCAGGGCGTTGAGCGGCTCGTACTGCGTCGAGGCGGAGAACCAGCGCGTCTGCTCCAGCTTGATCGCCGCCCAGGGGATGACGACTCCGATGAGCACGCCAAGGCCGAGCTCCAGGCTGAGCTCGCCCAGGTGCAGGTTCTGCGCTCCGGAGGCGATGGCCAGGAAGAGAATGACGAACGGCAGCGCGAGCCCGTCGTTGACACCCGACTCGACATTGAGTAGCTGCCGCAGCCGGGGTGGCACCTTCTCGTTGCCGACCAGGGCGGCGGCGAAGACCGGGTCGGTGGGCGCCAGGATGGCACCGATCAGCAGGGATTCGACCCAGCCCAGCCCCACCAGGTAGTGCGCACCCACGGCGGTGATGACCAGGGTGAGCGGCAGACCCCAGCCGAGCGCCCGCCCCGGCAGTCTCCAGGCGCTGCGCAACTCCGGCCAGCCCACCCGCATGCCGTCGGTGAACAGCACGGTGAACAGCGCCAGCTCGGCCAGCGTCGCCACCAGCTCATCGCCCTGCTTGAGCGAGACCACGCCCAACACCCCGTCGCCGAGGACGAATCCGGCCACCAGGAACAGCGCGGCCGTGGACAGGATGGTGCGGTGGGCCAGGCTGGACAGCAGCACAGCCAGCAGCAGCACGCCCGCGAACGCTGTCAGTAAAGCGCTCATCAGGGGCACCGCGAAGAACACATCATGGAACGCCTCCGGTCGGTCCAGCTATCGCGATCTTGCCGACCAGACTTCCCGGCGCACCAACGCTCACCTTAGCAGCGGCCGTGTCAAGCGAACAGACGGATTCTTGACGGCGCAGACGGCCGCCTTCACGGTGAACGGGGCGGTGAGCTGCCGATCCGCTCTCGGCGATCTTGACAGGGCTTGATACGTTGTCTACAGGTGAGCCGGGAAGTCTGGTCGGCACGTTCTGTCCCCGTCGAGCGAAGGATGTGCCGGTGCGCGCCCGAGAATTGCTTACCGACTTCCCTACGGTCCGCCTGGATTCTCCCGTGATCGACGCGGCCAGGTTGCTGGCCGAGCAGGATCTGCCGGGTCTCATCGTGGTCGACGGAGGAGACTCGCCGGTCACGATCCTGCCCGGCACGCAGGTGCTGCGCCTGGCCGTGCCCGGCTACTGCCAGGACGATCCGGCGCTGGCGCGGGTGGTGGACGAGTCACACGCGGACGCCTTCCTCCAAGCGCTGGACGGCCGCACCGTACGCGAGGCACTGCCACGGCAGCCCCGCGAGCTACCGGTCACCGACCCCGAGGCGACCGTGCTGGAGCTGGCCGCACTCATGGCGCGCACCCACAGCCCGCTGATCGGCGTCGTCGACGAGCACCGGCGGCTGATCGGGGCGGTGACGCTGCAGGCACTGCTGGACCGGGTGCTCCCGGTATGAGCGTGCTCGCGTGGGTGAGCGTGGCGGTCTTCCTGGCCGCGTACGCACTGATCGCTACCGAGAAGGTCCACCGGGTCGCGGCGGCGCTCGGCGGCGCGGGGATCATGCTGCTGATCCATGCCACCAAGGGCGAGGCGGCGTTCTTCTCCCGGCACGCGGGGATCGACTGGAACGTCATCTTCCTGCTGCTGGGCATGATGATCATCGTCGGTGTACTGAAGCAGACCGGCGTCTTCGAATACCTCGCCATCTGGGCCGCCAAACGGGCCCGCGGCCGGCCGTTCCGGCTGATGGTGCTGCTGGTGCTGATCACCGCGGCGGCCTCGGCGCTGCTGGACAACGTGACCACCGTACTGCTGATCGCTCCGGTGACGTTCCTGGTGTGCGAACGGCTCGCCGTCAACCCGGCGCCCTTCCTGATCGCCGAGGCGATGTCCTCCAACATCGGCGGCGCGGCCACCCTGGTCGGCGACCCGCCGAACATCATCATCGCCAGCCGCGGCGGCCTGACCTTCAACGACTTCCTTGCCCACATGGCCCCGATGATCATCGTGTTGATGGCGGTGTTCGTGGGGTTGTGCTGGCTGATGTTCGGCCGATCGTTCCGCTACGACCCCGAACGCGCCGAGTCCATCATGGCGCTGGACGAGCGGGAGGCGATCGCCGACCGGCGACTGCTGTGGCAGTCGCTGGCCGTGCTCGCCCTGGTGATGGCCGCGTTCGTGCTGCACCCGGTGCTGCACTACGAGCCGTCGGTGGTCGCGTTGCTGGGTGCGGGCGTGCTGGTGGCCGCGACCAAGGTGACCACCGAAGAGGCCATCGCCGAGGTCGAGTGGCCCACGCTGGTGTTCTTCGCCGGCCTGTTCGTCATGGTCGGCGCCCTGGTCGAGACCGGCGTCATCAAGGAACTGTCGCGGGCCGCTGTCTCGGCCACCAGCGGGCAACCGGAGGCCACCGCCCTGGGACTGCTGGGTGTCTCGGCCGTGCTGTCGGCCATCGTGGACAACATCCCCTATGTCGCCACGATGAGCCCCATCGTGGAGCAACTGGTCCAGGCCAACGGTGGGCACGACGTGCTGTGGTGGGCGCTGGCCTTCGGTGCCGACCTCGGCGGCAACGCCACCGCGGTCGGTGCCGCGGCCAACGTCGTCGTGCTCGGCATCGCCGCCCGCAACGGCACGCCGATCAGCTTCTGGCAGTTCACCAAGTACGGCCTGATCGTCACGGCGGTCACCGTCGCCCTGGTCGCCCCGTACCTGTGGCTGCGATACCTCCTCTGACCGGCGTCAGCACCCACAGGTGGACAGAGTGGGCCACGGCGACCTCTTATAACCAACCCCCGACGAGTTGCCATCTGCAGCAAGGCACCCCCTCTGGACACACCGGAGTAGTTGGTGGATTATGTTTACGATCCCGTTCCGTTAATAAATTGAAGGCTGATCATGGAGACCGATGTTCTGGTGGTCGGCGCAGGGCCGGTGGGCCTGGCGCTGGCGTGCGCGTTGCGGCAGTACGGCGTATCGGTCCGCGTGATCGACAAGGCAGCGGGGCCGGCCACCACGTCCCGGGCGAACTTCGTGCACGCTCGCGGCTCGGAGGTGCTGGACCGTCTGGACGCTCTCGGTGACCTGCCGGAGGAGTCGGTGCGGGCGATGGCCATCACCACGTACGCAGGGGACCGTCCGATGATGAAGATCCGGTTCGGCGACCCAGGGCTGGGCACCGCGGCTCCGCCGATGGTGATCTCTCAAGCCAGGGTTGAGGCGCGGCTGCGTGAGCGGCTTGCCGAGTTGGGCGAGCGGCCGGAATGGGACAGGAGACTGACCGCCTTGGGCCAGGACGCGGCCGGGGTCACCGCGGTGCTGGCCGATGGGAGTACCGTCCGGGCGGGCTGGCTGGTGGGCTGTGACGGGAGCGGCAGCTCGGTTCGTGGGCTGGCGGGGATTAGCTTTCCCGGGGTGAAGGTCAGCGAGCGGTTCCTGCTGGTCGACGGCCGCCTCGACCCCGAGCTGGACCGGTCGGGCACCAGCGGCTGGGCGCACCCCGACGGCGTGCTGGGCGCGATGCCGATGCCGGGCGATCAGTGGCGACTGCTCGCCTACG